>JAOZTV010000239.1 GCA_029939015.1 Candidatus Aminicenantota bacterium | reverse complement strand
CTTGTTATAACAGACATCTTGGACATTTCGCTACAATTTTGATGAAAATTTTAGGATAATAAAAAAAATATTTTAGCATAATTAAAATAATTATTCTAATAATAGTTGACAAAAAAAAATTTCTGAAATATATTTACTTATAAAGAGTTTATAAAAAAAAGGAGGAGACATGAAATCAGGAAAAGCAAAAATTGTTTTTACTTTATTATTATCATTTTTATTATTAGTATTTATGGCAGGTAATATAAGTGCCGGCAAAGAAATCAATAAACTTGAAAAAATCAAAAAAGCAGGTAAGATTATTGCAGGTACAAGTGCTGATTATCCACCTTATGAATTCAGACCCATAAGTGACGATGATACAATTTATGGTATGGATATTGATATTGCCAATGAGATTGCAAAAGAATTGGGTGTTAAACTTGAGATTAAAGAAATTGTTTTTTCAAGATTATTTGATGCAGTAAATAAGGGTGAAATTGATTTTATAATTGCAGGTTTGAGTCCAACTGAAAAGAGGAAAAAAATAGTAGATTTTTCTGTAACCTATTATAAGGCTCTTCAAAATATGTTAATAAGGGTTGGAGATATAAAAAAGATCAATTCTATTGAAGATCTGAGAGGAAAAAAAGTTGGTACGCAAAAGGGATCTATTCAGGAAGAGTTAGTAAAACAGCATGTAGCAGGAGCTGAATTTTTTGAAGAAGATACAATAACTTCTCTTGTAAAAGGTTTGCAAAAAGGTAAATTTGATGTTGTAATTCTTGAAAAACCAGTTGCAGAATCATTTTCAAAAAGAAGTAAGGGACTAATTAATATTCAATGTGTGTCAGGCGGTAGTTTTCTTGGATCTGCAATTGCTGTAAAAAAAGGCAATAATAAACTTCTTGATAAAATCAACATTATTCTTTCAAAACTAAAACAGAATAATATGATAATTGAATTTGCAGAAAATGCAAAAATGTTAATGGAAGGAAAAAAATAATACTTAAAATGAAAGAAGTCAGTATAAAAACAAAGTTACTTTTTGTAACTGGCATTATGATGTTTCTGTTTGTTATAGGTTTTATATTTAATTCTTATCTAACTCAAACTAAGACTTATGAAAAAGCTTTGGAGAATGAAGTTCGAGTATATGGCAAACTTCTTACTACTATTATTACTTCATCTTCAGAACTTAAAAATAATGACATTTTAGAAAAGTTCACAAAACAAATAGTTAAGGAAAACAAAAATATTTCTGCTATTTCAATAACTAAAAAAAACAATGCAAAAGGATCTGTTAATTCTGATTTATCAAATAAAGATAAACTTATACAATTTTCATTAAAGCAGGATAATAAAGTCATTGGAAACCTAAATATTTATTATTCAAAAAATGCAATTAATAAAGAAATTATTTCAATCTTGAAGACTAATATTATTATTGGTTCTTTAATGTTTTTAGTTTCTTTATTAATATTATCTTTCACATTTGGTAAAATAAAAAAAAGATTGGTACTTTTAACTAATATATCAAATAAAATTGCAAATGGAGATTTAGTTGGTTCAAAAGAAATATTAATTAAGACTGTCAGAGAGCAGAGTGGTGATAAGGGTGTTTCAGAACTTGATGATGAGATATTGTTTAAGAATATTGCTCATGAAAAACAATTTGGTGGAAAAGATGAATTAAACAATGTCTTAATAGAATTTTATTCAATGGTACAAAGCCTAAGTCTTTTAATTAAAAGAATAAAACGTACAGAAGATGCTGTATCAGATTCAACAGAAGAAATATCATCAGGTGCAAGGGATATTGAAGCTTCTTCAATTCAACAATCTGCATCAACACATGAAATTTCAGTTACAAATGAAGAGGTTGGTGCTACTTCAAAAGAATTATATTCAAATATTGATAATATTGGACAAGAAATTAAAAAAACAGTTATTTTGGCAAGTGACGGTAAAAACGGACTTTTCAAAATGGAAGAAGCAATGAACAAATTAATCAATTCAACAAGATCAATTTCTTCAAAACTTGCTGTTATTAATAGTAAAACCAATAAAATTTCCGGAGTAAGTACAACTATAAACACAATATCAGATCAGACAAATCTGCTTTCAATAAATGCAGCCATTGAGGCTGAAAAAGCAGGTGATTATGGAAAAGGCTTTTTGGTAATTGCAAAAGAAATTAATCATCTTGCAAACCAGACAACTGTTGCAACCCAGGAAATTGAAAATATGGTTAGCGAAATGCAGTCATCGGTTCTTTCTGGTGTTATGGAAATGGATAAATTTTCAGGTGAAGTTAAAAAAAGAGTTGATGAAGTTGAAGGTATTGGTGGAAATCTGACAGAAATAATTAGCCAGGTTCAGGACCTTGAGCCTGAGTTTGAAGTAATTAGAGAAGGAATGACTGCACAGAGTACATCTACTGCTCAAATAAGTGAATCAATGGGGCAATTGGCTGAATCAACAAAACAGACAAAGAATTCAATGATTGAATTTAAAACTGTTACTGATGTACTAAAAAAAACAGTTTCAAAACTAAGAGAAGAAATATTAAGGTTTAAGATATAGATTATTTAAAAGAGGAAATGATGAATATAAAAAGAATACTAAGTTTTTATACTAGATCAAAAATTATTTATAAAATGATTATTGGAAGTTTAATATTTACTATACCAATTGGAGTATTATTATATTTTACAATTGGTGGTTTTAATTACCATATAGATTTTGCCAAAAAAGAATTGCAGGGTATTGAATTAATGAGTCCAATAAAAACTCTTTTACACGAAATACCTTTATATACCTATCTTGTGGAACAAAATCCTTCTGATAAAAAAAATAAAGATGAAGTATCTGAGAAAATTGTTAAACTAAAAATTTCAATAGAAAAACAATTTGAAAATTTAATAATAAAAGCAAAAATTAATGCTGATCTTCTTGGAATAAGGGTTAAAAATGAAGATGGAAAAAAATTCAAAAGAATTAATCCGATAAGAATATTAGACTTATGGAAAAAATCGCAAATTCAATTAGAAACTCCTATTAAAGAAAAACCTGACAAAAAAGAACAGGATCTAGAATTGGATCTGGAAAACCTTAGTCTTGAAAGTATTCAAAAAAATGAAACAAAGGTAGTTGATGATGATGAAGAAGAAATAAATCAAATCCAGATTGAAGAAGATAATACCATTAATAATCTTATTTTACTCTTATCTCAAATTGGGAATAAATCAAAACTATTGCATGACCCTGACACAAATTCTTATCATTCAATGGATACAGCACTTCTAATAATGCCAAAATTTCATTTAAGAATGCATGAATTCAAATCTAAATGCATTGAAAGTTTAAAGTCATCAAATTCAAGAGAGTTAAGACAAAAAATTAATCAGTTAAATTTTAATTTTGGAGATGATCTTGGAAATATTAATATAAATAATCCAAAAGTTTATAATCAATACGATAAATCTATATCAGAAATTATCCCATATCTAGAATTAATAATAAATAGAAAATGGGTTGATAAAAAAAAGTTTTATAAGGACATGGATAGTTCGATAGCCTCGTCATATAAACTATGGGGTGAGGTCATTTTAGATTTGAAATCCAATATATTGATACGTAAGAAAAGTTATGAGAGAAAGAAATTTTTTGCAGTATTTATTAGCCTTATAACCTTTATATTAGCTCTTGGTATGGCTATTTTAATATCATTTGGAATCTCTGTTCCATTAAAAAACATTATAATAATTTCTGAAGATATTGCAAATGGTAAGATTGGTCCTGCAAGAGAAAAACTTGATAAAATACTTAAACAATCAGAGGGATACGATACAAGCAAAAATGAACTTCATAAATTACTATTATCAATTAATGTTATGACTGATAATATTGATTCCTTATTAACTCAGGTTACTAAATCAAGTGCACAGGTGACCACATCTGCATCTCAGATAGCTGGCTCGGCAAGACAGCTTGAAGCAACAGTTGCAGAACAGGCTTCTTCAACTAATCAGGTAGCAGCAATGAGTAAGGAAATTTCAAAAACATCAAATACATTATCAAAAACAATGGAAAATGTGACTAATATGGCTGTTGAAGCCTCTGATGATGCACAGGCAGGTAATGAAAAAGTATTGAATATTAAAAACACTATGCAAACACTCCTTAGCTCCAGTGATGAAATTTCGGATAAACTGGCTATAATTAGAAAAAAAACAGATAATATTAATAAGGTAATAATTACTGTCACAAAGGTTGCTAATCAAACTAATTTATTATCTCTGAACGCTGCAATTGAAGCTGAAAAAGCAGGTGAGTATGGTATAGGCTTTGCAGTTGTTGCACGAGAGATAAGAAGACTTGCAGACCAGACTGCAGTTGCTACTTTGGACATTGAAGATATGATATCTGAAATGAAGACAGCTGTTAATGATGGGGCAACTTCTATTGAAAAATTCAGTGTTCAGGTAAAAAACGATTCTGACAATGTAAACGGAATAAGTGAAAATCTTTTAGGAATTATTGATAAAACCAGTGATTTAAGGCCTGAATTTGAAGATGTTTATAAGGGAATGCAGTTACAGGTAGAAAATTCAGATCAGATTAATAATACAATGGATCAGTTAAATGAAGTTGCTGCACATACCCGGGATTCTGCAATTGAATTTAAGAAAGCTACAGATATTTTAAATGGTGCCATTACTGAATTACAGGATGAGGTTACAAGGTTTTTAGTAGGTAATTAAATTTGGAAAATTTAAAATAATGTTGTTTTTAATATTTAAAATCGATGATGAAAAATATGCAATTCCTGCAAAACAGGTTGAAGAGGTTATTGATTTGGTAAAATTTACAAAAATTCCACAGTCACCACATTTTGTAAGTGGACTTATGAATTATAGAGGAAATGTTTTGCCGGTAATTGATTT
>JAOZTV010000555.1 GCA_029939015.1 Candidatus Aminicenantota bacterium | reverse complement strand
CCAATGGTTTCAAAGGCTCTTGATGCTGGAAATGATTTATCAAAACAGGGAATAAATGCAACTATTATCAACTGTGCATCAATAAAACCTCTTGATAAAGAAACAATATTAAAATATGCAAGAAAATCCAAGGCAGTTATAACTATTGAGGATCATTCAGTATTTGGAGGACTTGGTAGTACAATAGCTGAGTTATTAATCCAAAATCATCCAGTAAAAATGAAAATACTCGGAGTTAATAATAAATTTGGAAGATCTGGAAAGCCAGAAGAGTTATATTCACTATATAAATTAACTAAAGAAGAAATCGTTAAGAATGCAATTGAATTATTAGGAACTTAACAGTGATTGAGTTTTACCATGTTTTCAAACAATATGTAAAAGAAACTTATGCATTAAAAGACGTAAATTTATCAATTGAGAAAGGTGAGTTTGTTTTTCTTACCGGTCAGTCCGGCGCTGGCAAATCAACACTTTTAAAATTAATATATAAAGATTTGAAACCAACAAAGGGTCAAATTCTTATCGACTCTGTTAATATAAATCTAATTCCTGATAAAACATTATATCAACTAAGACGAAAGATTGGCATTGTATTTCAGGACTTTAAACTTTTAACAAATAGAACAGTTTTTGAGAACGTAGCAATCCCTCTTTTAGTTCGTGGAGAAAAAAAAAGTTTAATTGAAAAAATGACTAATAATGCCCTTACATTAGTTGGCTTGGGACATAGAAAATACTATTTCCCAGACCATATTTCAGGTGGTGAACAACAGAGAGTAGCCATAGCAAGAGCAATAGCAGGTAATCCTAAACTTATAATTGCTGACGAACCTACAGGGAATCTTGACACAGAATTATCTGTAGAAATACTCGAAATATTTGAAAAAATTAATCAAAATGGAGTTACCCTTTTAATTGCAACTCACGATAATAGTTTGATTAAAAATTTTTCAAAACGCATGATTAATATTGAGAATAATACAATTTTTTCAAATGTATTAAGAGATAACCCAAAAACAGAATATGCAGGAGAATTATTTTGAAATTAATAAAAGATTCTTTTGCCAATGCAATTAAAAATATTTTAAGAAATAAACTTGTTAATTTTCTATGTCTTGGAATCATAGCATTTACACTCTTAATTTTTGGTTTATTTAACTATGTTTCATATAGCCTTAATAATTTTACACAAAATTTCACAAAGAATGTCGTTGCAATTTTTTATTTTACTGAGCTTGAAGCATCTGAAAGACAAAATCGTGACATATTAAAACGAAGAGAAGCACTTATTTTAAAGATGAGAGAAGACCCTTTAATCAAATCTGTAAAATTTACCGATAAAGATCAGGCTGAAAAAATGTTTTTAGATGAATTCCCAGAATTCAAATCATCA
>JAOZTV010000238.1 GCA_029939015.1 Candidatus Aminicenantota bacterium | reverse complement strand
CTAAAAACCTTTAATAAACTCTGGGTAATATTACCAAAGAAAAAATGAGGGTCAGCTGTAAACCGAAGAAATCTGAATATCCTGAAAACACGAAATACTCTTATTATTTTAAAGAAACCAATCTGCATTGCAGAAGCAGGCAGAATAAAAACAGATATTGTTGGAATAATTGCAAGAATATCAATGATTGAATATATATTATAAAGATGTTTTACTCTGTTACGTGCACCATATAAACGGAATATATATTCAATTATAAAAAATAAAACTACTACCAGCTCAATTGTATCCAATATTTTTCTAGTCTGTTCGGATATAGGGTAGGTTTCTGCAACAAAAACGATACAAACAAGCAGGTTAAGAAATATAATAAAAACATCTATGCTTTTACCAATAATTGTTTTACAATCTATTAGATAGAACTGAATTGTTTCTCTTAAATTTTTACTAGCTTTTAAATTCATAGTCTCTTTCAACTTTTGCAATTCTTGTTTTAAATGATTTATACCACTCCTTTCTTCCTTTGTTTTGAGCGACTAAGTGTTCCTCATTTTCTTTCCATTTTTTTATAGATTTTAAATCTTTCCAGTATGAAATTGTAATACCAAGGTCTTCTCTTGCAGATTCAAAACCTAAAAAACCATCATGCTTAGAAACTAATTCAATCATTTTCGTTGCCATTTCTGAATAACCATTATCACCCGCTGTCCTGATTGAAGTAAAAATTACTGAATAATATGGTGGCTTTGGTGTTTTACTAATCATGTTAACAACTCCTTATTAATAAACATAACAGTTTTCATTATTTTTTTCAAGTTTTATTATAGACTGTAGTAAGAAAGATTTTACATACGTACTAAAGTGTATTTCTGGGATAATTAGCACTTGACAAAGTGTATTTCTTTAAATATAATTATATTATGCTTATTGAGAGAGATATTTTAACAGATATTTTCAAGTGGATACATAGAGAAGAAACTATAATCTTAGTTGGTCCACGTCAAAGTGGCAAAACTATGCTATTAAAAATTATTGAAAAAAAATTAAAAAAAGAAGAACACATAGTTATGTTTTTAAATCTTGAAGACGAGGAAATTTTAGCTTTTTTAAATAAAAGTCCAAGAAATCTTTTAAAATTAATAAATTCAATAAACAATAAAAAAGTTTATGTTTTATTGGATGAAATTCAATATTTAAATAATCCTACAAATTTTTTAAAATATATTTATGACGACCATAGAGAACAAATAAAATTAATTGTTTCAGGTTCTTCCGCTTTTTATATTGACAAAAAATTTAAAGACTCTCTTGCAGGAAGAAAAAAAATTTTTAATGTCTTGCCACTGAATTTTAAGGATTATTTAAGTTTCAAAGGAAGGGAAGAATTTTCTTATATTAATTCCAGCCTTATTGATTTAAACAAAACAAATGCTGAAATTAATCCTATTCAAAAGCGTGAATACAACCGTTTATTAGAGGAATATATACTTTTTGGAGGATATCCAAAAGTAGTTTTAGAGAAGGATTATTTATTTAAAGAAGAGTTGTTAGGGGAATTACTAAACTCTTATGTTAAAAAAGATGTAATTGAAGCAAAAATTCGTTCTCGAGAGAAGTTTTTTGCACTTTTAAAAATGCTTGCTTCGCACCCCGGTTCTTTAGTTAATGAAACTGAGTTAGCCAATACTCTGGCAATATCTGCAAATGCAATAAATAACTATCTTTATGTAATGCAAAAATCTTTTCATATTAAATTAATACGCCCTTTTTTCAATAATGTACGTAAAGAGCTTTCCCGTATGCCAAAAGTTTTTTTATATGATAATGGGCTTCGAAATAGAATAATAAACAATTTTGAGCCTATTGAAATAAGACCGGACAAAGGCGATTTATTTGAGAATTTTATATTTAAAATGTTAATTGACCAATATGGCATTGATAATGTGCAATTTTGGCGTACTCAAAGTAAGAATGAAGTTGATTTTATTTTAGAAAACGAAAAAAAAGCAATTGAAGTAAAATATAATTCATCACTTTTTAAACCTAAAAAATATAGTACATTTCTATCAAATTATACGGATTTTTCCTTTTACTTAGTATATCATAAAGACAAAGGTAAAACTCCAAGTTTTGAAACAGAGATTAATCTTCATAAAATATAAAAGATAAGTGTAAACCTTTTGTTAATTTATATCGTTTGTTATTATTAAGGTTAGTTTGATGAAAATCAGGCTGATGTAATGGAAAAGGATAAAATTTGTTAAAAGAAAAAGAAGGAGTGTTGCATGGCAATGATAATGAACGAGACTATAAACTTGTTAATTTGGTTAAACAGGGCGATTCGTCAGCATTTTCTGAACTTGTCAGGTATTATCAGCAAGGTATATTCAAGCTTGCATTCAATTTTTTTAATGACAGGGATGAGGCAATGGAAATAGTTCAGGAAACTTTTTTAAGAGCCTATGAAAAACTTGATAAATTTGATGGAAAGAATAATAAATCTTTTAAGAGCTGGGTTTTCCGTATTGCTTATAATCTTTGTATAGATTTTTATAGAAAACTAAAAAGAAATAAGGTAATTAATACAGATACTTTTGATACTATTTCTGTTGCTGATTCTGAAAATGATGTAAATATAGATGCATTTGAGAAACAACATATTAAAAATAACTTTAAAAAATATATTATGTTTTTGTCAAAAAGACAGAAACAGGTGTTTATTTTAAAACATTATAGTGGCTTTAAATTTACTGAAATTTCTGATGTAATGAAGATTGCTATTGGTACTGTAAAATCGCTTCATTTTAGAGCTACAAAAACTCTTGAAAAAAAAGTTGCACAGTTGGAGATTTAGTAATGAATACTAAAAGCAAAGAATTTAATATTTCTTCAATAGTTAATGAGATAAATATTGATGTTGAAAAGCAGATGCAAGAAATAGATTGGGAAAAGAGTGCAATAGATATCAATAGAACAGTAAAATTAAGCAAGTTTAATAAAAAAAAACATACAAACTATTTTAATTTCTCTCTTAGATTTGCGATTCCAATAGCTACTTTGATTCTTATTATAGGTGTCTCACTTGGCTATTTTTTGTCAATAAGAAATATTACACAAACAAATCCAAGTCAATATCAAACATCAGCAAAAATCACATTAGCAAGATTAGAATCAACTTTAAATAAAAGAGAAATTAATATTTATTTTAGTCAGGCACATTTGTTACTTACAGAAATTATGGAAGTATGTGTGGATAATACAATTAAAATAGACACAAAATATCTTAATAATAGAAGAGTAAAAAAATTATTAAAAAAGAATAGATATTTTAATAAGAACTCTTCAGACTCTCAATGGCTGGTTTCTCGAAATCTTTTGGGGAAAATCGAATGGGTTCTTCTCGAAATTTTGATGGCTGACGGAGAGTTAGGCTGTGAAATACAAAAAAAATTACAAAAATATATTACAAATGAGAGGCTTCTTTTCAAATTAAGACTTTTAAGTTCAGAAGCATCTTTTAGTGAGGTTTAAATGAGAAAAAATACAATTATTTTAATTATGTTATTGATGACTGTTTTTGCATTTAATTTATATGCAGATAGTAGCTTAGACGGAAAAGTATTATTTGAAAAAGCTAAAATCAAACTCTTTGACAGGAATTGGAATTCTGCACTTGAATACTTAAATGAATATATTGAGGATTATCAAAATGAAAGATTTTATAAAAAAGCACTTTTCTATAGAGGAAAATGTTTTGAAGAATTAAAAATGTACAACAAAGCTTTAGGCAGTTATGAAAATTATTCAAAAGTTTCTAACAATAAAAGTCTTTATGAAGAGGCAAATATTGCAATAATTGATATTAGCTTTAAACTTTCTAAAAATAAAAACAATTATTATATTCAAAAAATTGTTGATTATTTAGAGAATTCTGAAAAAATAATAAGATATTATGCTGCATTTAGATTAAGTTATTTCAAAAACAAGAAAAGCACCAAAGCATCAATTCCTGTTCTTAAAAATATCATCAGGAAAGAAAAAGACCAGGAGTTAGTAGATAGGGCAAAACTTGCATTAATGAGAATTGACCCTAAACATTTGAAATCAGTTAATAAAACAATAGATATTACAAATAAAAATTTAAATATAAGGATATTTGATAAAAAGAAAAATAAAGAAACATTATCGTTAAATATTCCTTTTATTCTGGCAAAATTAGCATTGGAAGCTTTACCCGATGAAGAAAAAAAATTACTGAAAAATAAAGGTTATAGCATTGATTCAATATTGGAAACAATAATAAACTCAGGGGAATTATTTAAATTTGAAGTTGAAGATATAATAATAAAAATCTGGATAGAATAAGAAATATACATAATATAAAAGAATAAAAATTTGGTCTAAAAAAGGTTATAAAATTACAAGACTATAAGTCTATAAATAAAATTAGGAGGAACAAAATGAAAAAAAAATTTATTGTGGTGGTGTTTATTATTATTACTTTTCTAATGTCTGGAGCATCAATGTATGGGGATTCTGGAGATGATTTTAAAGTGATTAAAAAAGGTATTAAGGGGAAATCTGGTAAAGCTCAATATTTGAAAATCACAGTATTTAATAAGAAAAAAAACAAGAATACTGTAAAATTAAAATTTCCATTATCTATTATTGAGCTAATTGCAGATTGTACTAAAGATAGTATTAATATTAAAAGTGAAAATGATTTTGACTTGAAAAAAATCTTAAAAGTACTTAGAAAAAATGGGCCAATGACTATCGTTGAGGTAGATGAGGAAGACGAATTAATTAAAATTTGGTTTGAATAAGGTTTGCTTATTATCGTTTTTATTAAGAAGTCTGACTATAATCTGGTCAGACTTCTTTTCATACCCTCCTGTACTTTCTAAAGCAACATATAGAAGCACTTTTGAAT
>JAOZTV010000237.1 GCA_029939015.1 Candidatus Aminicenantota bacterium | reverse complement strand
CTTATAATGGATGATGAAGAAGTTATCAGAGCCTTGTCTTCGGAAATGCTTAACTTGATGGGATATCAAACAGATACTGTTCTTGATGGATCAGAGGCAATTGTAAAATATAAAGAGTCAATTGAATCTGGAGATCCTTATGATCTAATAATCATGGACTTAACTATTCCAGGTGGTATGGGTGGGGATGAAACTATTAAACATATTTTAAAAATAAATCCGAATGTAAAAGCAATTGTTTCAAGCGGTTACTCAAGTGATGCATTAATGGCAGATTATCAAAAAAAAGGTTTTAAAGGAGTAGTCGCCAAGCCCTATACATTCAATGAACTTAAAAAAATATTGCATAAAGTATTATTCTGCTAATGCTTTTTTTACTTCTAAACCAATTTTTTCGAATGTATATGGTTTTTTAATATAATTTCCTGCACCAAGGCTTTGAGCTTTTTTAACCCTTTCGTTATCAGAAAAACCACTGGTAATAATGGCTTTTTGCCCAGGATGATATTTTATAATTTGTTCGTATGTTTCACAACCATCAATTCCTTGATTCATTATCATATCTAAAATGATAAGATCTGCTTTATTTACTTTCATATATTCAACAGCATGCTCACCACTTTCTACAAAATGAACTGTATAATTAAGTTTTGTTAATATATCAAACGCAATCGTTCTTTGTTCTTCAATATCATCAACAATTAAAATGGATTCCATATTTCCCATATATTCTTTGATGGATATAGTTTTTTTTTCTTTTAATAATTTTTTTCTAGTTGCAGGAAAGTATAATTCAAATGTTGTCCCTTTATTTAAAGTGCTCTGAACATCAATATATCCATTATGATCCTGTACTGTACCCCATACAACAGTCATACCTAATCCTGTACCACTTTTCCCCATATTCTTTTTTGTATAAAAAGGCTCAAATATTTTATCAATATCATCTTTGGAAATACCAGTCCCATTATCCGTTACACTGAGAATAGTATAATCACCTTCTTTAATATTTTGAATTTGTTTTATTGGTTTATCAATATATTTATTCCTTGTTGAAATAATTATATTTCCGCCATTAGACATTGCTTCAGCAGCATTATTGACCAAATTCATAATTGTATTAAACAAATGTGTACCTGAGGCAATATTATTTAATAAATCATCTTCTAAATTATTTTTTATAATTATATCAGGGTGATATTGTTTCATTTTCATACATTCAGGAGATTGAATATAACTAAGAATAATTTGATTTAAATTAACTATATCTGTTATTATAACGCCCCTTCTAGCAAGAGTAAGTAGATCCTGAACAATAGCCGATGCTTTCTGGGCAGATTTTTTAATATTTTCAACAGGTGTTTTTAAGGGACTATTTTCTGGCAATGACATAAGAATTATATCTGGATAGCCTACTTGAGCACTTAAAACATTATTAAGATCATGAGCTACACCACCTGCTAGAATTCCAATGGATTCCATTTTCTTGGCTTGTTGAAGTTTTAATTCAATTTGTTTGTCTTTTGTAATATCTTTCATATTAACGATAATAGCAGCTAAATTCCCTTTGTTTCCTATGACAGGAGCTGCACTTAATGATATATCTAAAAGTTTTTTTTCCTTTGTATATCTTTTTGTTTCAAACCGCATTACTAAACTCTTAATTGTGTTACTTAAAAAAGTTTTAATTAGAACCTTTTGTTGACCTTCGGGTATAAAAGGGATTTTTTCTCCATATACTTCATTTAATTCCCAGCCAAAAACATTTGTAAAGGCATCATTGAAATATTGAACATTATCTAAATCATCATACACAAGAAGTGGATCCGGACTGGCTTTAAGGATTGCCTTTAATTCCTCGTGCTTTTCCCTAAGTTCATTTATGGCTTTATGTTCTCTTTTCAAAGAAATTTTTAAACGATTTAATAATGTTGCAACAAAAAAAGTAACCAATGTATTTACAAACATGAAATTAACAGTCATGACTACCCATTTTCCAAGAGCATTCTCAGTTTTCAATGCCCATTCAGGTAGGCCAATTACAATATAAAAACCAACAGATATCATACTTAGAAAATTAATAAGCAGAGCTATTTTTGCTGATTTTAACCCAATCATTGAAGCAATAATTAAAGTTGCACCAAAAAGCCATATATATCCCGCTCCATAAAAACCGAGCATAAGTAGGAGACCAGTTCCAAGAGAATAAAAAATTGCAAATGTAATCCATGATTTTTGTTTAAATGATATTTTTTTGGAGAATAAAACTATTAAAATTAAAATATATACTAAAGAATCCAGAATGAAAACACTCCATAATTCTTCTTTATATGATAGGATTAATGAAGGTATCAAAGCAAATGGACCAATAACAGTGCCAATAAAATATAAGAAAAAAATTATTTTTTCCTGCCATATTGTAAATAGGTCTTTATCCCATACTTCTTTAGGGATGAATTTTAATTCTAATTTATGCCAATATTCTATAAATTTCTGTCCATAAGTCAAATCATGCTTTAACATATTTTAACAATAGCATAACAAAAATTTTAATTCAATAAATATTCTTTTTTATCTTTACGTTAAAATAAATAATTATAGATAAAAACATATTTTGCTTACTTGCATTTTATTTCCTTTTCATGTAAATTTGTCATTTCTTTCTAAATAAAAAGGGAGTTTGAAATGATTTTAAAAACAGATAGACTATATATCAGACCAATTAAATTAGATGATAAAGAGTTAATCTTTGAATATCGTTCTGATTCGATAACAAATAAATATCAGGGTTGGATTCCAAAGACCATTGACGATGTCATAGAATTTATTGGGAAAGTTGCAAAAAACATAAATATTGCCAATACCTGGTTTCAACTTGTTATTTTGGAAAAGGAGACTAATACTCTAATTGGAGATATTGGAATTCATTTTCTTGATATGGAAAATAAGCAGACAGAGATAGGTTGCACATTAAATAAAAATTTTCAAGCAAAGGGATATGCAACCGAAGCATTGAAAGGAGTTATTACATACCTATTTAATAACTTACAAAAACATAGAATCACTACTTCAATTGATCCAGGAAATATTAATTCAATTAAATTAGTTGAAAGATTAGGATTTCGGAAAGAAGCTCATTTTATTGAAAGCTTGCTCTTAAATGGAAAATGGGTTGATGATATTGTTTATTCAATACTGGTAAAAGAATGGAAAGAGTAATAGATTTTTAATGTGAGCATTAATAATATTTATTTCTATATTTAACTGAGCTAATTGTATGCAATTAGCTCAACTTATAAACAATTCCTTTGTTGAGAAATTTGGTTCACTTGTAAGATTTATACCCAATTTTCTTAATCCGGCCTCATCTCCAGGTGTAGGCATATGTGTAATATGTGCTTCACAGTTCTCCAGCTCTTTTAATTTTTCTATTGCTGCCTCGGCAACCGGGCTGGTAGCTGTACTAATACTGAGAGCTATCAGTGTTTCATCAAGATTCAAACTTATCAGGCGGCCTTTGAGTATATTTTTTTTAAAGTGGTTTAAAGATTCAATTATACTCTTTGGAAGAAGGTCTATATTGTCAGGGATCTTTGCAAGATGTTTAACTGCATTTAATACCAAACTTGAAGCGGTATGCATAAATGTAGAATTTTTACCTGTAATTATCGTTCCATCCTTTAATTCAATAGCGGCACCGCAATAGATACCCTTATTTCCCTTTTTTTTCTCTTCTGCTTCAATACCTGCATTTCTTGCTGGTTGAACTACTTTTCGGTCATTTACTGAAAGTCCAAGGTTTTTCATTAGAAGTTCTACTCTTTCTACAGTATCTCTGTCTGCAAGCCCCATTACATATTCACAGGAATATCTAAAAAATCTTCTGATTATTTCCTGACGTCCTGCTTCTCTTGCATTTTCGTCATTTATTATACCGTTTCCTGCACAGTTCACCCCCATATCAGTTGGTGATTTGTAAAATGAAGGTTTTTTTGTTATTTTTTCAATGATCCTGCTAACTAATGGAAAGGCTTCAATATCACGATTATAATTTACAACACTTTCGTTATACTCTTCGAGATGAAAATGATCTATCATATTTACATCTTTTAATTCGGCAGTTGCTGCTTCATATGCAATATTAACTTCATGCTTTAATGGGAGGTTCCAGATAGGAAAAGTTTCAAACTTGGCATAAGTTGCGTGAACCCCTCTCTTATATTCATGATATAGTTGAGACAGGCATGTTGCAAGTTTTCCACTGCCTGGGCCTGGGCCTGTTACAACTACAATCGGTCTGTCTGTTTTAATATAATCATTAGCACCATATCCCTCGTCACTTACTATCATGTCAACATCTGTTGGATATCCTTTTGTGAATTTATGTGTATAAACCTTTATATCGCGCCTTTCCAGTTTATTTTTAAATGCAATTGCAGAAGGTTGATTTTCAAATCTTGTTATTACAACTGCACGTATCTTAATTTCCCATTCATTAAAATCATCTATTGTTCTAAGTGCATCTGAATCATAAGTAATACCAAAATCAGCACGTATCTTTTTTTTTTCAATATCTCCAGCGAAAATACATAGAACAACCTCAACTTTATCTTTCAGTTTATTAAGAAGGTGCATTTTTACATTTGGAATAAAACCCGGCAAAACTCTTGCTGCGTGATAATCAAACAGGATCTTACCACCAAATTCAAGATATAGTCTTTCTTTCCCACTTTCAACTCTTTTAAGAATTGCTACAGACTGCTCATTTAAGTATTTCTCATTATCAAAAGCGATCATATTTTTAATTCTCCTAAAATCTAATAAAAATTATTATAACATTTTTTTTAACAAAATACTTATCTTTATTGTAAAATTTACTGCTAATTTAATATATTCAAAACTAAGTTAAATTTCTATTAATCTATAGACTTTAAAGTA
>JAOZTV010000236.1 GCA_029939015.1 Candidatus Aminicenantota bacterium | reverse complement strand
TCAACCCATCTTGACTTGAACTTGATATTTGATATAATTAATTTTAAATAAGTTATGTGATTTAGCTATAAACTTTCCGGTTTAACCGGTTTTGGAGGAATTTTGGAAATAGAAAATGTTGGAAATAAATTTAAAGTTGCAATTTTAGCAGCAAAAAGAGCGAAGCAAATAATGAAGAATGGAAAAAAAAAGATTGATATGAATGCTTCTAATCCTTTAACCATAGCTTTGGAAGAAATAAAACAGGGGCTTGTTACAAACCAGACTTTGATTGATGATGAAAACAACTTGTTCCTCAAGGTTGAGGCTAAATTAAACGAAACTGAAAATAATGAAACATCTGAAACTGAAAATATTGAATTAGTTCAGAATGATGATAAAAACACAGTGGTAGTTGAACAAATTGAAGAGGAAAAATCTTCTGAAAATCAGAAAGCAACAGCAGAAGAAATTTTAAAAAAGAATTTAACAGAGTAAAATTTACGTAATACATTTAATATAAAATGAAAATCGTTTTACGGTCTCCAAATTGGATTGGAGATTGTGTAATGGCTTTACCTGCTATTCATGCTTTAAAGCAATCCCTACCAAATTCAAAAATATTTATAATAACCAAGGAATATTTGAAAGATTTTTTTTTGAATATTGATGAAATTGAAGGTGTTATTACAATACCTGATAAAGTTTCAATTTCAAATATTACTAAGATTTCCAAAGTAATTAAATCAAGAGGCTTTGATATTGGTATATTATTTACTAATTCTTTTATATCTGCTTTTTTGTTCAAAATTGCAGGAATAAAAAAGAATTATGGTTATAATCGAGACTTGAGGGGCTTTTTGCTTAATAGTAAAATAAAATTTCCTAAAAATGAGAAACACCATAGGTTTTTTTATCTTGATTTGATCAATAATATATTTGAAACAAAAATTACAGATATTTCAAAGAATTTAATAAAGTTTTCAATTGAAGAGAAAGCAATAGCCAAAAGGAAAATGTCTGAGGCAGGATTAAATTTTGAAAAAAAAATAATTGGTCTATCAACAACGGCGGCATACGGTAATGCAAAAGTCTGGCCTGCAAAAATGTTTACAGAGCTTATAAAAAAAATCCAAGTAAAATATCCTGATATCCAAATTATTTTATTTGGTTCTAAGAAAGAATCTTCAAAAATTGATATAATCAAAAATGAAATAAAAAATAATTGTTTTAATTTTGCTGGAATTCTTACTTTAAGAGAATCAATGATTGGTATTTCATTATGTGATATATTTGTTAGTAATGATTCAGGTCTAATGCATCTTGCCGATACTTTAAATGTACCTTTAATCGGCATATTTGGACCTACTATTCCTCATAAAACTAAACCAATTGGTATGCGGACTGAAATTTTATACAAAAAAGTGTCATGCTCACCCTGTAAACATAGAGAATGTCCACTAGATCATAAATGTATGATTAATATTACTGTAGAAATGGTTTATAATAGTATAATAGAAAAAATAAATGAAAAATAAAGCTTTTTTATTTGACAGGGACGGCACACTCATAAAAGACAAGAATTATATCTGTGAATTTTCAGAAGTAGAAATATACTCATATTCTTTTGAAGCTTTAAAAATTACAGAAAAAAAAGGATTTATATCAATAGGAATAACTAATCAGTCTTCTATTGCGAGAGGTATCTGTAAGGAAGAACAAGTAAGGAAAATTCATAATAGTTTAATGTCCATTTTTAAAAAAAAAAACATTGATATTGTCAAAATTTATTATTGTCCATTTCACGAAAATGCAATTATTTCAGAATATAAGAAAAATGCCCCATGTAGAAAACCAGCTCCGGGAATGATCCTTGAAGCAGCACAAGAATTTAATCTTGATTTGTCAAAATCATATATGGTAGGGGACAGCACAAGAGATATAATTGCTGGAATAAACGCTGGCTGTAAAACAGCTTTAGTTATGACTGGGAATGGTAAAAAAGCAATAAAAGAATTGGAAACCTTGAATATAAAACCGGATTTGATTGCCAAAAATATTTTTGAAATTGCTAAGTTAGTTTAATCTGAAACCATTTCCGTCAGCACGATTTTTGAAAATTTAGTTGTTTTTTTATATTAAGGGCTCGCGTAAAAATATGGGATTTTACACTTGATATCGAACCAATCTTCTTCGTTAACTAACCACACACATATCCCCAATATGTTTATGGTTAGTTGCCTTGAATATTGATTCGCTATCATAGTCTAATTACCCAACTTATTTATACGCAAGCCCTAACTATTAAGCTCAAGGCTTATATGCCATGGTTCAAAACGGACACCAAATTTATTATCCTTATAGTATCTTAATTTTATGTAACCCAACTCATTAAGTTTTTTATAAACGGGTGTAGTAGTAAAACGTTCAGTAAAATTATCAATGCCAAAATTCTTTTGTCCTAAATCAAAATCCCCTATTCCATGGTAGGAATATCCCGGTGGCGCCAAAGATCTTGATGCAAGTGATAAATTCCCATCAGCTTTATATGCTTTATTTAAAAATAAGTAAAACTGTTTAATAATACTTCGAATGCCTGATGTTAAAATGACCTGGTTACCTGCATCTTTTAAAATTTTGTTATATTGTTCAATAGCAGTTCCTGAATAAAGATAATGACCAGTATATGGTATTTTTTTTGTTTTTTTTTTGTCAATATTTTTAGTTAAATTATGTAAAACTTTTTCCCCTTTAAAACCATATTTCAGACTATTTTGGTAAAAGATTTTTTCTAAAAATATTTTTTCTGCCTTAGAAAAATCACCAACTTTACTATATCTATGAGCAATTTTTAATGCATCATCAAAGTTTAATAAATTAAAATTACCATATCCAACTGTTCTCTGAATTTGTTTTAATCTACGTAATGAAGATTTAAGCAGAATAAAGTCCTGTTTTGATAAAACATAGTCATCTGGATGATGATCATCAAAGTTTTTCATTTTAAAAAGATAATCCTTTAAATGATCATCTTTTTTTGAAATCTTTTTGTCTTTAGAATTTATACTTTCAGCAAAACTAATTGTATTAATGCCGGTTCCAATAAGTGAATAAATAATAAGATTATTAAATTGTCTTCTCTTCATACAATAATTATAACTTATTCTATAAAAAGAATAAAGTTTTTTTGAGCAGTTTCATCAAACATTTGTGCCTGATATTAAATATTATTAGTGCAAATGCTCATTAGAAGTAAATTGTCAAGTAAATAGACCAACCTTTTTGGTTTTTTTTTACTTCCAATATATTGCAAAAATGATTGTGTTTTGGGAATGTAGCAGGCTCTGGCTTTACTCTATTAGTTAATTTTTAAGCCTTTTAACTTCATAATCGTCTTTAATATTTCTTGCCTCTTTATCAAAGCCCACACCAATAAGTACAATTTCTTTTTTGTCCAAGAGATATTTTTCGTAATACTTCTTATCCTCTATCTGTTTTAAAGCATTTTTTGCAGTATCAAAGAGTTTAAATTCAAAAATGTAAATATGCGTATCTGTCTGTATTACTGCATCTGCTCTTCCTTGATTTGTTTTTACTTCAGCAGATATTCTTAATCCAATTAATTTAAAAACCACATAGAATATTGTTTGATAGTATCTTTCATTTTTAATATGCAGATCATATTCAATGTTTGCAAAAAATACATTTAATGATTTTATAAACATGTCAATTTTATTATCCCTTATGGCATTTTTTAATTCAATTATATAATTTGGAGCTAATTCTTTTCTTACAGGTGTATAATAGTCAGTTAATGAGTTTAAAAAAGCACTTTTTACTTCTAAGTTAGGATATGACAATATATACTGGTCATCTTCTTTGTTATAATCTTTAATTGTTAGATAGCCCGTTTGGAATAATAGAGGCTCAACTCTTAATCTTTCTATTTCATAAGTTGAAAAGGCAGCGGCATTAAGTTTAAGTTCTTCAAGGTTTCTTATATCATAATTATTTTCTTTCATTAACTCCAATAAAAATGTTGGGGTTCCTGTTTCAAACCAGTAATGTTTGATTTTTTCTTCCATACAGAATTTTGTTAAAGAAACTGGATTATATACAGGCGTACAATCTTCACAAAACTTATATCCATTATAATTTTTCCTTAATTTTTCTAATAATTTTTTATAGTTAATATTCTGTTTTTCTGCTATCTTCTTAATTAAATATCCATAATTATTTTCAACTTCTTTTTGAGTAAAACCTAGAGCCGTTCCAAAACTTGTTTTCATAGTTAAATCATCAAGATTATTTAACTCAGAAAATATTGAAACTTTTGAAAACTTGGAAACACCAGTTATAAAGACAAATCTTAGTAGAGATTCATTGCCTTTTATAATTGAATAAAAATCTTTTAAAGTATCTTTGATCTTCACTCTTTCCTTTTTATTATTTACATTATCAAGTAAGGGTTTGTCGTATTCATCTATTAAAATAACAACTTTATCTGTTTCGCTTAATTGTTCAATTAATTCTTCAAATTTTTGATATGATCTTTTAGTTTCTAAAATTTTATCATAGCTTTTAGCAATTTTGTCAACAGTAAGGCAGAGGTTCTCTTCTAATTCATCGACTGTTTTTGCTCGCATTCTATTAAGTGACAGATGAATAATAGGATGTTCTTTCCATTCTATTGACTTACTATTAATATATAAACCTTTAAAAAGTGTTTTTTCTCCTAAAAAAAATGATTTTAGGGTTGACAGTGTCAGAGATTTTCCAAATCTTCGTGGTCTGGCAAGAAAATATTGTCCTTTAAAAGTTTTTACTAAGTCATAAATATAATTTGTTTTGTCAACATAAAGATAATTGCCATTAATTATATCCCTGAATGTATATACACTGGCTGTTAAATCTTTTTCTTTTTCCATACTGGTATTTTACTATTATTATAATTAATATTCAATATTTA
>JAOZTV010000023.1 GCA_029939015.1 Candidatus Aminicenantota bacterium | reverse complement strand
CTTTATTTATAGAGGAGAAATAATTATGAAACAAAAAATAATTTTTTTAATAATATCCTTATTTCTAATTAATGCAATATACCCTTTGACTATAAAAATTGGAAGTATTGCACCTGCTAGATCTCCCTGGGATAAGGCATTAAGAGAACTTGCCAGAGAATGGAAAAGCATATCTAAAGGTAAAATTAAAATAAAGATATATCCTGGAGGAATAGCAGGTAGTGAAAAAGCTATGATAAGAAAAATGAAAATTGGTGCTCTTGGAGGAGCAGTATTGTCAAATATGGGAATTACGAGTATATACCCTGATTTTTATGTGTTAAGTATCCCACTTCTTATACAATCTGACAAAGAGCTTGAATTTATAACAGAAAAAATGAATTCATATTTTGAAAAAAAAATCGAGGAAAGAGGTTATAAGGTTCTTATTTGGTCAATGGCTGGATGGGTACAGTTTTTTTCAAAAAAACCGATTTTTACTCCGGATGATCTAAAAAACCACAATCTATCATTTATGACTGGAGAACCAATAATGGAACAATCATGGAAGAGATCAGGATACCATGTAATACCTAATGAATTAAAGGATTTATTAATGGCTTTGCAAACGGGTATGGTAAATGCCTTTTTTCTGCCACCTCTAGTTGCCGCATCAGGTCAATATTTTGCCTTAGCACCTAATATGAGCTCGTTGAAAGTTGCTCCATTATATGGAGGAGTTGTATTTAGCAAAAGAGTCTGGAAGAAAATTCCAAATGATATTAAAGATGAACTCCTTGAGTCTGGAAGAAAAATTTCATCAAGCTTGTATAAAAAAACCAAAAGACTTGAAAAAGATGCTATAGATACTATGGTTAAAAATGGATTAAAGATCAATATAATAAGTAAAGATATCAAAAAATTATGGCATGTGGAATCTAAAAAAAGTGTAGATTATCTCTTAGGAAAAGCTTTTTCAAAAGATATCTATGAAAAGGTAAAAAAATATCTAAATGAATTTAGACAAAAAAATAATTAGGCTAATGAAATATGGGGGTACAATTATATACAAAATCAAATAGTAATTATTATTTTTTATTTACTCTTTGTATCATTTTGATGTTTTTATTTTTACCGGATAAGCTGTTATCTAAAGACATTGAATTTCCTTTAATTCAGTCTTTTACTTATTTTCCATATTCAGAGAATTATCTTTTAACAAAGGACGCTTTTGGTGTTGGACTTGACATTTATCATTCAAATATTTATACATTTAATAATTCTGAAAAGATTATGAATGATTTTGCATTAACAAGCATTACAGCAGGCTTAAGATATGGTTTGTTAAATAATCTTACAGCAGAATTATTTATTAAGTACAGTGTTATTAATGGTGGTATAATGGATATGTTTATTGAGGACTTCCATAGCTTTTTTGGTTATTCAGATCATAATAGACCTGATAATCCAAGACATGATGTAAATTACTATAATAATGACTTTTTTCTTTATAACAAAGACAATGGGACGATGTCTCCTATAGTTTTTTCACTTTTAAAAAATATTTATTCTAAGAATAATCTTAATTTTAAAGCAAGGATAGGAATTGGTATTCCTTTAGAAACAAAACCTGGACTAACTTCAGACAAGTTGTTTTTAACTTCTGGTATTATATGTTCATATAAAACAAAAAATTTAAAGATTGATTTCTTAAATTATATTTCATGGTTTAAAAAACCAGAATGGATTTTAAATGAAGAATTAAAAAATAAAATTTATTTTTCAGAATTAAGGTTTAAATATAAAATAATTATTATCGGGTTTATTATAAAAACCTCACCATTTATTATTGGTGATTTATCCAGAAATGCACATCAAATTCAGTTAGGGTTAAGAATAAATGATAATATTGAGTTATTATTGCTAGAAGATTTCACACCATTTGTTACCACTCCAGATATTAGCTTTAATTTAAGGATAAAGATAAAATGAAACAGAGGATTATGCATGTTCTTATGTTGGTGGGAATACTGCTTTTAGTTTTTATTATATACAAAATTGGATTAAAAGAGATCTGGTTCAACATTTCTCAAATAAGTGTATTAAATTTTTTAATTCTGGTGTTTTTAAGAATCATGTATTGGCTGCTAAGGACAATTTGCTGGAAAACAGTTCTTGATTCCTATGAAAAACACACAATATTAAATCTGTTTAAGGCAAGAATGGCAGGCCATTCAGTTAGTCAGTTAACACCTACTGCAATGGTTGGAAGTGAAGCAACCCGTATATATATGGCTGGCTGTTCCAGTAGGAAAGTGAGTTTTGCTTCTGTTATAATTGATAAGACCATCGAATTCTTAGTAGTTGTTTTTTTTACTATTATAGGTGTCGCTATGGTTTTATACCGTATCTCTCTACCAGTAAAATTAAAAACTATATTTATTATAGGTGTACTAGTTGCTACTTTTCTTGTACTTTTTTTTGTAGCTAAACAAAAAAATGGTCTATTTGGCTGGATTATTAATATCTTAGCTAAGCTCAGGATAAAACCTAAATTCCTGAATAAATTTAAAAAACAAATAATAGAGACCGATGTACATATTTCCAGTTTTTATAAAAAAAACCGGAGTGACTTTTTTAAAACATTTTTACTTTATGCTCTGCTTATCATGTTGTGGGCAACAGAAATTCATCTGGGATTGATATATATCGGAATTAATAATGTCACCTTTATTGATAGTTTTCTTATTACTATATTGGGTAATTTAGCGTTTGTTTTTCCTTTAATTCCTGGATCTCTTGGTATATATGAAGCAACATATATTGGTTTATTCGCAATATTTGGTATGAGTGCCGGCGCTGCACTAACACTTGTTTTGATACGCAGGCTTATTGCCTTACTGCTAGCCGGCTTTGGACTTCTCGGATTTATCAGGTCTCCAGATAAGTAAAATATCTTTGTTTCTACCAAGTCTAATAAAATGAATAATGTGTACAATATTTATGATAATTGTGAATGCTAAACCTGTATAAATAAGAAGATCCAGCCGATTAAGACAGGAAAAAATTAATATTCCCCACATCTGTAATGCACGCATTTCACCTGTTTCTCCAGTTTTATTTTTTTTCATATAACTTCTGGATAGGTAAAAAATGTTGATCTGCAATAATAACAGTCCAGCAGCCAAAACCCCAAGCAAGAGGAGATCGGGATCTTTAAAATATTTTGCAGCACCGTATGCAACTCCAATAGATATTGAAAAGTCAACTATTCGGTCAAAAAAAAGATCAAGAAAGGTTCCATAAGGACTAGTCATGTTTTTAGCTCTTGCCAGCATTCCGTCAGCACCATCTATAATTGATGATAATTGAGCAAAAACACCACCTATTATAAAATATATATATTCTCCTCCTGAAAAGAAAAAGGCACTTAAAATACCAACGAAACCTGAAAACAATGTTATCATGTTCGGGGTAATCTTAGTGTTATATACAGCTCTTACTATTAATGCAGCAACTGGTCTGTTCAAATAAATATCTATATATTTAAAAGGGTTCCTACCTGCAAGGTCAGTATTGTTTTTTAAAGCTTTATAATAATCAAAATTTTTATTTTTTTTCAATTTAATTCTACTTTTCTTCCATATCGTAATAATAATCAAGTCCGGTATGATGGATTGGCTCTGCATTCATCAGATAGCGAAGAGTATTTTCCATCTTACTGCGCTGGACAAAAAGATCATTTTCAGGATATAGTCCTTCTTTTGTCATAGGGCTTTTAAAATAAAAAGAGAGCCACTCCAAAATCCCGTACATACCTGCACGCTGAGCAAGATCAGTAAATAGTATCAGATCCAGCATAACAGGAGCAGCCAGTATTGAATCACGGCATAGGAAATTGACCTTAATCTGCATAGGATAGTCCATCCATCCGAATATATCAATATTATCCCAGGATTCTTTATTATCTCCTCTTGGTGGGTAATAATTGATACGGATTTTATGATACAAGTCTTTGTATAATTCAGGATAAACCTCAGGTTTCAAAATAGTATCAAGCACTCCCAGTTTACTAACTTCCTTGGATTTAAAGGATTCGGGATCATCAAGTACTTCACCGTCTCTATTACCTAAAATATTTGTAGAAAACCATCCCGAAACACCTAAAAGTCTTGCATTAAGTCCCGGGGCAATAATTGACTTCATTAAAGTTTGTCCAGTTTTAAAGTCTTTGCCACAAACTGATACTCTGTTTTTTTCAGCTAATTCCATGAGTGCCGGACAATCAACTGTTAAATGAGGTGCTCCATTAATATAAGGTATGTTTTTTTTTAATGCTGCGTATGCATAAATCTGACTTGGAGGAATAGAAGGGTCATCGTTTTTTAAACCTTCTTCAAATTTTTCTAAACTATAATGAACCTTAGATGTTTGAATATAAGCCTCTGTTGATCCAGCCCAGCACATTATCAACCTGTCCACACCGTTTTCCTTTTTAAATGTATCAATATCCCTCATCAATTGTTCAGCGAGATCCATTTTATTTTTGCCTTTCTTTATATGGTTGCCTTCAAGGTTCTTTACATAATTCTTGTTAAAAACTGCGGCCATAGGTTTTACACTTTCCAAATCTTTTTTAACAATTTCAATATGCTCAGGTTTTAATACATTTGCCTTAGTAGCGGCCTGATATGCAGAATCAGAAAAAATATCCCAACCTCCAAAAACAATATCATTTAGTTCCGTTAAAGGTACGAACTCATTTATAGGCACCATTTGCAAATTATCTCGTTTCCCAAGACGAATTTTGCCTGTTTGAGTTACCGACCCCAATGGTCTTGCTAATCCTTTTCTTGCAGCAAAAACACCAGCTAATAATGTTGTTGTAACTGCACCAATTCCTGGAATTAATACTCCAAGTTTTCCCGAAGCTGGAATTATATCCTTTCCCCTCAATATCTGTTTCATATATTATTTCCTCCTATAATTTGTATTAAATTGTCCTCTGCTTTTTTATAAGCTCTGTCGTCATCCACGTCTATCCACTTATAATCTCCAATATCAAATGTTCTGGCTTTTTGAATGTCTGCCAGTTCATGAATACCTCCGGACAGGGAATGGTCACCTTTTGTAATACTCAAGTCCAGAGCATCAAAAATTGCAGGGCTGCATAGAAATATCCCTGTATCAAAAGCATTATATGTAGAAATAGTTTTTCCAATATCTTGAATAAAGCTTTCTGATTCCTGTACCTTTGTAACATCATCAATATCGATAAGGAAATTTTTTTTAGTTTTTTTATCAATGGCAAGTTTAACTTCTCCATTTGCAATTCCCTCTTTTAGTAATTTCTTAATTATTAAGGGGTCGAATAAATGGTCTGACATTAATAACAGAAAAGATTCCTTCAAGTATTTTCTGGCACTAAGAACAGAAACACCATTAGGTTCTTTCCAGCGTTTATTGTAAATATAATAAATCGAAACTTGATGTCTAATATTAAATTTTATAAGTCTTTTTTTTATTTTATCTCCATTATAACCAAGAACTATATAAAACTCTGTCACACCTGCGTCCATGGCTGAAAGAAGAACATGTTCAATAAGAGGAATACCTCCCAGTAAAACTAGTGGCTTAGAGTCACCTTTATTAATTAATCTGCTACCTAATCCCGCTGCTATAATTAAACATTTCATTTTAATATTCCTCTCTTTTATTATACATACGCGGATGTATGTTGTCAAGGTATTTATGTAAATTGTTTTTTTTTCTGTTAACCCTTTTATTAAAAGACGTTGCTATGACTACGATATCCTCAAATAATAGATTTATTAAAAATGTTACTTGACAACATACACATATGTATGTATAATATGATTTGGGTTAATTTATATCGACATTAAAGATAAATTGAAAATTTTCCCTCAGCGATAAACAAAGGAGGAATCAAAATGAAGCAAATCTTAGATTCAAAATATATTATTGTCGCAATGGTTACAGCAATAATGTTATTATTTTTAAGTAGTTGTAGTGATAAAACTATTCAAGCTAAGAGCATGGAACAAATCTATAAAGAAGAAGGTGTGCCGGTACGAATTGTTAAGATTATACCCAGAAAATTCAGAACAGAATTAAAATTTCATTCTATTCTGAAAGGTATTAAAGAATCAACCGCTTTTTCAGCAATAGGAGCTAAGATCGAAAAGGTTTTAGTTAAGGTGGGTGATTATGTCAAGAAAAATCAGATTTTAGTAACCCTTCCAGCAGATAGTCCTTCTGCCTCCTATTTTCAAGCTAAGATATCTTTTGAAAATGCTCGTATAGCTTTCAGGCGTATTAATGGTCTATTTAAAAGTGGTGGTATTTCCCTTCAGGAAAGAGATAATGCAAAAGCTCAGTTAGATATGGTTGAAGCAAATTGGGTCAGAGCAAAACAAATGATCAAGGTTAAAGCTCCTATAAATGGATATGTAACCAAGGTTCACATTTCAGAGACAGATAATGTGAATAAAGAGACTGCACTGGTTACAATTGCCCATACAGAAAAATTAAAAGCAATTATATGGGTTTCCGAGGATGATATTTTAAATATTAAAAATGGTTTAAATGCGATTGCTATTTGGAAAGAAAATCAAATTAAGGGTATTGTAACTCAGGTAGATATTGCTATGAACTTAAAAAAACAAGCATTTCGTACAGTAGTGGAATTTGATAATTCAGATAATCATTTTATTGCAGGAACAACTGTTGATGTAAATATAATAACCTCAGAAAAAAATTCTACGATCGTTATAGAACGTAAAGACATTCTAAGAGAAAACAAAAAACATTTTGTATATGTCGCAAAAAACGGAAAATCTATAAAACAAGAGGTTTCTCTGGGTGGACAGCAGGGTTTTGATACCGAGATCCTACAGGGCTTACAAGTTGGAGAAAAACTTATTACTGAGGGACAGATGTTATTAAATAACAACAGAAAAATTAAAATAGTTAAGAATAAGTGAATAATTTTTTCTATTATTAATTAAAAATTTAAAATATAAATAAGAGGTAAAATAAAATGTTTCTTTCAGATATTTCAATTAAAAAACCAATAATGATTAGTATGTTTCTATTGGTGTTTGTGGTTTTTGGTGGTTTGGCATATTTTTCGCTGTCCCTTGATCTTACACCAGAAGTAGATATTCCTTTTGTAACTGTACAGACAGTTTATCCGGGTGCAGGTCCAAAGGAAGTTGAGTCACAGGTTTCAAAACGTATAGAGGATGCGGTTGCCACTATCAGTAAAATTGACATGATCCAATCCTTTTCTATGGACAGTGTTTCACTTGTATTAATAAAATTTAAGATAGGTAAAGATGGCAATATCGCTACTCAGGAAGTAAAGGATAAAATAGACATTATTCTGAATAATCTTCCGAAAGATGCTGACCGTCCAATAACAAAAAAATTTGACATAAGAGCTAAGCCGGTTATAGATATCATATTAAGTGGAACTATGGACATTAAAGAATTATATGAACTGGCAGACAATCGCTTAAAAGACCGTATATCACAGATAGAAGGTGTAGCTAGTGTTAATATTACTGGTGGACAGGAACGTGAGATTCATGTAGAATTTGACAATCGTATTATTTATAAAAATTCTATATCGTTGTCTCAATTAAGTCAGTTATTGAAAGTGCAGAACATAGATATGCCTTCAGGGCAATTTAAACATAGCTCTCAGGAATATTCTGTACGGTTTGAGGGAGAATTTGACAATCTTGAAACAATTAAAAACCTGGAAATACCAACTGCAAATGGTCTTAAAAAACTGGGCAAAATCGCAAATGTTCAAGATACAGGGGCAAATATAAGAGAACGGACTATTTTCTTTAATAATGTACTGAAAACAAAAAAGGATAATGTTATTTTATTATCAATTATAAAAAGTATAGATGGCAACACAGTGAACATTGCCCGCATGTTAAGAAAAGAACTGCCTAATATTGAAGCCGATTTACCAGTGGGTAGTAAATTGGAAATTGTTAACGATAAATCAATATTTATTGAGAGTTCTGTAAAAGATACCTTAAGTACAATCTTTATGGGAGTTATTCTAACCGCACTGGTATTATTGTTTTTTCTACATAATATCCGTTCATCAATCATTGTTGCACTTGCAATGCCGTTTTCAATAATATCAACATTTATGTTAATGCAGGCTGCCGGATTTACATTAAATATAATGTCTCTTATGGGATTATCAGCTTCAATTGGAGTTCTTGTTGCCAATTCGGTTGTTGTACTGGAAAATATATTTCGGCATAGAGCTTCAGGGCTTAAACGAAAAGAAGCAGCATCAAAAGGAACATCTGAAATTGTAGTTGCAGTTCTTGCCTCTACTATGACTAATATTGTGGTTTTTTTGCCAATTGCTTCTATGAGCAGTCTTGTAGGACAATTTTTTAAAGAATTTGCCCTGACAGTTACATTTGCAACACTTTTTTCTCTTTTGGTTTCCTTTACACTTACTCCTATGTTGGCTTCACGGATACTACCTGAAAGAGATAATAAAAAAAGCTGGATTGGTAAAAAGTTGGAAAAATTATTTCGACTTTGGGAAACATGGTATCAAAATATACTCCAAATAGTGCTAAAAAATCGACTCCGTAGCTTTGCAATAGTTATGTTAGCTTTAATCATGTTTTTTCTAAGTTTCTATAGTGCCGCTCGTATTGGTTTTGAGTTTATACCCATTGCAGATGAGGGTAATATTCAAATAGAGGTGGAATTACCCCAGGGATATAATCTGGTAGAAACAGGAAAGTTAGTAAATATAATAGAAGGCAAACTTAAAAATTACCCTGAAGTCAAACATATTTTAAGTCAATTGGGATCTATTAGTCAACAAAACATTGGTGTTAATTTAGCTAAATTAAATATTAAACTGGTAGATGTAAAAGAGCGTAACATGTCAAGTGCAGAAATGGCTGACAAATTCATAAAGAAATTATCTGATATACCCAATGCACAAATAAGGGTGGCAGCTATTTCTTCTATGGGAGGTCCTGAAGAAGCACCTATTACATTCTTTTTACAAGGACAGGACATTGATCAACTTGAAATATATAAGAACCAAATTATAGAAAAAATTAAAAATGTGTCTGGACTGGTCAACTTAACATCAAGTTCTCGTTCAGGTAAACCGGAAATCACCATAATACCGGATCGTAAAAAACTTTCAGATGCAGGTCTGACGGTTTTTGATCTAGCTATGACATTGCGTGGAGCAGTAGAAGGGCTTGAAGCAACACAGTTTAAGGAAGATGGCGAGGAATACAAAATTAAGGTAGTAATTAAAAAAGATTCGGTAGATACACTGGAAAAAGTTGGAAATATTACTATAATTTCCAAGCGGGGAACATATCGTTTATCACAATTAGTAAAAATGAAGTTAGCTAATGGCTATAGTAAAATAATGCATAAGGATAAATACAAATCAATTTCAATTGAAGGATATACGGCAGTAGGATATGCCCTGGGTGATGTCGTTAGTGAAATACGAAAGAATATTAAAGATATTAAGATGCTTAATGGATATAAGATAGAATGGGGTGGAAGTGTTGAAATGATGGAAGAAACGTCAATAGACATGATGAAGACTTTCCTTATTGCAATCTTGCTGACCTATATGCTGTTGGCTGCAATTCTGGAAAGTTTAGTTCAACCGCTGATGATTCTCGGTACAGTTCCACTGGCATTGATTGGTGTTTTTGTATCTTTGGACATAACCGGTAAAACCATGAGCATAATGTCTATGATGGCCATAATCATGCTCTTAGGTATTGTTGTAAATAATGCGATTTTACTTATTGACTATACCAATATATTAAGAAAAAAAGGTAAAAGTGTACAAGCAGCACTTATTGAAGCATGCCCCACTAAACTAAAGCCAATTCTAATGTCAACTATTGCTATTATGTTGGGAATGTTACCTATGGCAATAGGATTTGGAGATGCTGGAAGAGAGATGAGAGAACCCATGGGAATTGTAAGTATTGGAGGACTTTTTGTTTCTACAATATTAACATTGATATTAATACCTTCAATTTACAATTTGACTTATAGAAGAAAAAAAGTTTAAAGGAGACTAGGATGTTTTATATAAATCTTAAAATTAAAAATAAAAAATTGAAAATTGCTATTAAGCAATATATATTGTTTTCATATATAATAATATTAATTTTTCCATTGATGACTGTTTCATTACACTCTGAAAACATTAATCTGGATAAAAAAATTGAAATAAATTCAAATATAAAAACATATAATATAAAAACATTTTTAAAACATGTTAAAGAATATAGTAAAGACCTGAAACTAGCAAAACAAGAACTCAGGATAGCAAAAATTTACAGAAAAGAAGCATTATCCACAGCTTTACCTAAAATACAACTTGTTCTAGATTATAACCGTAATCTCAAAGAAAATTTTTTATATATTGACTTTCCTGATCCTAAAACAGGAGAAATTGCTAATCAAAAATTTAAAATCAACTATAAAAATAGCTATGGAATACAAGGAGTAATTAGTCAACCATTATTTAGTTTTAAAGTAGGCACTGCATTAAAAGCTGCAAAACAGTATAAAAAATTAACAGACTTCGTTTATAAAGCGACATATAATGAAATAATAAAGGTATCTAAAAAAGTATTCTATCAGGCATTATTACTAGAAAAAATTTGGAATGTTAGTCAAAATTCACAACTAAATGCTTACGAAAACTACCTGCAGATGAAAAAAAAATATAAGTTTGGACAAACATCTCAGTTCCAGTTATTACAATCTAAATCATACTGGCAAAGTTCTCTTCCCCGGACAAGTCAAGCTAAAAGAAACTATGAGCTTGCTCTTAATGGCTTGAAAATACTTGCTGGACTTAATACCAACCAAAACATCAATTTATCTGGAAATTTTCATTCAATCCCCACAATACCGCAAATGTCAGGTCTGGAAACAATACTAGATCGCAGACCTGACTATAATGCTCTGCAATTGGAGACTGAAATGCGTAAAACAAATATAAAAAATAAAAAAGCAGATCTATTACCCAATCTTGATTTAAATTTGATTTATAATTTTAGTTCCATGTCTGACAAAATGGTTTTTGAAAAAATAAATAATAGCTTTATTGTAAATTTAAAACTTTCTGTTCCAATTTTTGTCGGAGGATATAAACGAGCTCAGGTTCAAAAAGCAATAATTGAAATGGAAAGTTCCAAAATAAAACTGGAAAAGGAAAGGGATAAAGTTAGTAGTGAAATAAAAGATATATTTTTACGTTTAAAAGAAGCTCAAATTCGCATAAAATCCAGCAAACAAACATTGATAACTGCAAAAAAAGCATTTAATATTGCTAAAATTACAGTAGAAAATGGGTTAGCAACGCAACTGGATCTTAAAGATGCACGTTTAATGTTTGATCAGGCACAACTAAATAGTTTTGCAGCTGTTTATGATTATTTATCAGCTTATTTTGACTGGGAAAAAGCAACATGTAGTATAAAAAATAAATAAATATGGTTATTAAAGATTCTTTTAAGTCTAATATGTTATGGACTCTTACATTTACTTGACTTTTTGTCTAATAAATAATAAAGTATTCTAAATGCAAAATAAAATGGAAAACTCAGAAATAACGCGAAAAAACATTTTAAATGTTGCTAAAAAAATGTTTTCACAAAAAGGATATGCAAATACAAAACTTTCTGAGATCTCAAAAGAAATAGGGATGACAAGAGGAGCTATTTATTGGCACTTTAAAGACAAATATCAACTTTATGAGGTTATAATTGATAGCTCTACCACAAAACTTGAAAAAATAATATATAATATTCTTGACTCTGATATGTCGCCACAAAAAAAAATAAAAAAACTAATAATAAAAACAATATTTCTTATAACTAATAATGATTATTTTCAGGTTTTTGATGAATTTAGCGATTTTAAAAATAATTCAAGTAAGGAACTAAATAAATTAAATTTGGAGCACAAAGAACGAAGCCATATTTTTAAAAAAAAAGTTATTAAAGTGATTAAAAATGGAATTTCTGAGGATAAATTTGATAAAGATTGTAATCCGGAAATAGTTGTAATAGCTCTCTTAAGTTATCTAGCTGGCATCAGAACTCTCTGGCTGTCAAAAATGATTGATTTAGAAAAAAATGATTTTTTAGCTTTTCAAGAAAATGCTGAAGAATTTGCAGATATTTTTATTCATGGTTTAAAAGGAACATAGCGGCACTTTTAAGCACAGTATGGAGCCTATGATAGTCAAAGTATGAAGAAGCTAAAAAAAGTGTAGATTATCTCTTAGGAAAAGTTTTCAGAAGGTATCTAGAAAGAATTAAAAAATATCTAAATGAATTTAGAAAAAAATAAATAGTTTAATGAGATATGGGACACCATTTATTAACATCCAGATATTAGTTTTAATTTAATACCTAAATTTAGGTAATAATAAATTTTTAATTATAAACTGTGTCAAAAAGATGGCATTAATTTCGATAAATAGAAATAATTTCTGACATTACATAAAAATATCTAATAATATTGGGCTTTATTATATGGCATCATTCTTGCATATTAATTGTGGAGAAAAAATATGAAGTCTGGAATTTATAGTGCAACTGCTGGTATGCTTACTCAGTTAGAGAAACTGAATGTAACATCTAATAATATTGCAAATATTGGTACAACAGGATATAAGGCAGATATTCCATTTGAACAAGTTATAAGATTTTTAAATGAAGGACCTTATCCTGGGAAAGACCAACCTGTTCTTGCAGGTACAGAAATCAATACAAATAATGGAAGTATCAGGCTAACTAAAAGACCTTTAGATGTTGCTATTGAAGGCAAAGGTCTATTTGTAATAAAAGATCCGTCTAATAATATATTATATACAAGAAATGGATCTTTTCAAATAAATTCTGATAAAGAGCTTGTTACTTCAGAAGGTTTAACTGTACTTGATAAATTTGACAAAAAAATAGTTTTATTTGGTAAATCTCATTATTTTACACCAAAGGGTGATCTGGTAGTTGACGGAAACTATCTTACAAGTTTAAAAATAGTTGATATTCAAAACAGATCTGATGTTGAAAAAGTAGGAAATCAATTTTTTAAACTAAAACAGGGAGTAAAAGCTCCAGAACAATTAACTAATCCAAGTCTTTCTGTAGGGGCATTGGAAAGGTCAAATGTTGAATTAATGACAGAAATGACAAATTTAATAACTACACAGAGATCTTTTGAGTTTCAAAAAAAGACTTTAGATACATTATTGGGGCAATTATTAACTAAGACTATCTCTGAATTGCCGAGACCGATATAGATGTTAGGCAATAGGGAATAGGGGATAGGAAATAGGAACATTAAAACTGGCTGTGCCAGAGGAGGGATTATGATTAGGGCTTTATATTCGGCTGCATCAGGAATGCAGGCAGAGACATTAAATATTGACGTTATTGCAAATAATCTTGCAAATATTAATACAACTGGTTTTAAAAAATCAAGGGTAGAGTTTCAGGATCTAATATATCAATCAATTAGAGAACCTGGTGCAAAGTCAACTATTTCTACAGAAGTTCCAACCGGTATTCAAGTCGGCTTAGGCGTAAAACCGGTTGCAGTAAGCAGAGTATTTTCACAGGGTAATTTTAAACATACAGGTAATGCGCTTGATGCAGTAATTGAAGGTGAAGGTTTTTTTCAAGTTACAAATCCAGATGGTACTATTTGTTTTACAAGAAGTGGTAGTTTTTCTAAGGACTCAACTGGAAGAATTGTTACAAGTGACGGTTACCCAATGGAGCCTGCAATTACAATACCTGCTGATGCCTTAACAGTTACAATGGGAAACGATGGAACAATCTCAATAACAAGACCAGGTGAAACAACACCAACAGAAGTAGGGACTATGCAACTAGCAAAATTTATCAACCCTGCAGGTTTAAAAAGTCTTGGAAAAAATCTCTTTTTAAATACAGCATCGTCTGGAGATCCAATACAGGGGACTGCAGGACTTGAAGGATTTGGGACTATTGCACAGGGATTTCAGGAAATGTCAAATGTTGATATTGTCGAAGAGCTTGTAGGAATGATAACTGCTCAAAGATCTTATGAAACAAATGCAAGAGCTATTAAAGCTTCGGATGAAATGTTAAACAGGGCAATTAATCTTGGTAGGTAGATTTTAAAATGTATATTAAAAAAGTCTTTGTTTTTTGTTTGCTATTTGTTGCGTTTCTGTTAAATGCAAACACTTCTTTTGTTTTAAAAGATAGTGCAGTTGTTTTTAATGAAGTTATTAAAATGAAGGATGTTGCTTTGATGGACAAAAACACCAATAAACTTATAGGAAATCTAATTATTTCAGCATCTCCAAAGATTGGCAATAGAATGTTAATCAGTAAAAATGAAATTTATGCAAAGTTGATTGGTAATGGTATTATAAAACCAAATATAAAAGGTGCAAAAAGTGTATTGGTAAATAGAAATGGAAAAACTATAAGTGCAAAGTTTTTTAAAAGCCGAATATTAAATTATATTAAAAAATATTCAAAATGGAAAACAGGATTAAGTTTAAAAATTGTATCAACAAAAAAGATTATCATTCCTGAATCAGGAGTTAATTGGAAAATCATCCCTGTAAACGGACAGGATTTTTTTGGAAATATTCTTTTTAAAATTAAGGCATACAAGGCTGATAAGGAATTATATTCTGATTGGATAATTGCAAAATTAAAAATCGAAAAAAAAGTGGCAATTGCAAATAGAATAATTAGAAAAAATGAACTCATTGGAAAAGATGATATCAGATGGGAAGAAAGAGAAATAACAGCTTTTATTAAAAATGCAGTATTTAATCCAAAATTAATTATTGGAAGAAGATCTGGTAGAACTATAAGAACAAATACTGTAATTACTACAAATAATCTTGCAAGTGAGTATCTTGTAAGAAGGGGTTTTCTTTCCTCATTGACTGCAAAATATAAATCAATAAGAGCTATTGCAGACGTTATTCCAATGACCAATGGTAAATATGGTGATATGGTAAAGGTGATAAATAAAAATACTAAAAAAGTTTTAACAGCAATAGTAATTGGTCAAAATAGAATGGAGGTTATGATAAGATGACGAAAAAAAAAACAAAATTAATAATAATTGTTTTTGTGTTTTTATTCTTAGATGCAAGTTTTTCTTTAGTAGCAGATAAATATGCAGGTCAGAAAGCCTCATTATGGAAAGATAATTCATTTGTAAAAAAAATGTACACTGATCCTAAGGCTTCTGATATTAATGATATTGTAATTATAAAGATAACTGAAAATAGTACTGCTTCAAATAAGGCTGGATTATCAACAACAAAAAAAACGAATATGAGTATGGGGGTTGATGCTTTTCTTGGCTTGGAAACTGATATGAAAGGTAAGATTACAGAGAGTTTTGATCCTAAATCGATGTTTGGCGCAACAACCAATAACTCAAATAATGGGACTGGGACAAGTACAAGAGAAACAAAACTTTCAACCTATATATCAGCTAGAGTTGTTGATAAAATGCCAAATAATAATTTGATAATTGAGGCAAAAAAAGAGGTTATTGTAAATAAAGAAAAGCAGATAGTTGTATTAAGAGGTATTATTCGTTCAAGGGATATTGGATATGATAATACAATTGAATCAAATAGAATAGCAGATATGCAGATAGTATTTAAAGGAAAGGGACCGGTTTCTGATCAAACAAAGAGAGGTTGGTTAAGCTGGGTATTAGACAAGGTATGGCCTTTTTAGATTGAATGGTGAAAAAAATGAAAAAAATATTTTTAATTATATTATTGATATCATTGAATCTTCTTGCATTAGATGTACGAATTAAAGATATATCTAATTTTGCAGGAGTAAGAGAAAACCAGTTATTTGGCTATGGTGTTGTAGTAGGTCTTGAAGGTACAGGCGATACAACACAGAATAAATTTACATTCCAGACTATTGCAAATTATTTTGATAAAAACGGTTTAACTATGGATCCAAAAGATTTTCAGATGCGAAATACTGCTGCGGTTATTATTACAGCTGTTCTTCCTCCTTTTCCTCAAGTTGGATCAAAAATTGATGTAACTGTTTCTTCGATTGGAAGTGCTAAAACTATTCAGGGCGGTGTATTATTAATTACTCCTTTAAAGGGTGCTGATGGCAAAGTATATGCAGTATCTCAAGGGGCAATCTCAATTGGAGGTTTTAATGCAGGTCAGGGAGGTGGTGGGATCCGTAAGAATCATTCAACTGTTGGCAGGATACCAAATGGAGCTATTATTGAAAAAAGTCAGGATCTCAATTTTACTGCACAAAAATATTTTACATTAAATATGAATAATAGTGATTTTACGACTACTACAAGAGTTGTAGATGTAATTAATAAGAGCTTTGGTCCTATTGCTTCAGCCTCAAATTCAAGGTCGATAAGAATAATGATACCTTCAAAATTCTCAACAAATAAAGTGAGAATGGTATCAATCCTTGAAAATTTAAAGGTAAATCCGGATTCAAAGGCAAAAATAATTTTAAATGAAAGAACAGGAACAATTGTATTTGGTGAGAATGTAAAAATAACAAAGGTTGCAATAGCACATGGTGGTATAACTGTAACGATTAATCCTGAATTTGAAGTATCTCAACCTAATCCATTATCAAAAGGAGAGACTGTTGTTACAGAAAAAGATAATGTCAATATTGAAGAACCTGAAGCGAAATTTAAGATAATCGAAAATACAACAACAATAGGGGATGTTGTGAAAACATTGAATTCACTTGGAGCAACCCCAAGAGATATTATTGCAATTATTCAGGCAATGAAAAGTTCAGGAGCCTTACAGGCTGATGTGGAGATGATATAATGATCGTTTGTGGTTTTTCGTTTATGGTTTGTCGTATTAAGACCATTTTTGTTTTTTCTACGAAAAACGACAAACTACAAACAATAAGCAAATAAGATGACAAATTATAATAGTATTTCTGATAATTCTTTTTTAATTAAAAATGCTCTGGAAAACAAGACCAATGGAGATTTAGGAATAGATTTAAGGGGTATTAATAATTTATCAAAAGACGATAAAATAAAACAGATTTCTATTCAATTTGAACAGATGTTTGTAAAAACTCTGCTAAAGG
>JAOZTV010000554.1 GCA_029939015.1 Candidatus Aminicenantota bacterium | reverse complement strand
CACCAAATTTTGAACAAGAATTTAAAATTATCGCAGACCTGATTATCCAGTTTTAGGTTTTATACTAAATAATGACCTATGTAATTTGAATAGAGCTTAAAGTAGGCAATGTCCTTTTCTTTTGGTGATTTAAAAAGTTTTTCGTAGGAGGCAACTTTTTTATAAATTGATTCTGGAGCCTCATTGGTGGAAAATTCTCTGAAATTTTTCTTATATTTTAATAATTTTTCAATAGTTTTGTCAATATGGAAATATATAGCATTTAAGTCATCTGAACTCTTATCCTTGAATGATTCTATAACAGCAGTTGCAACGATATTTATTGGTAGTATTTTGACTAAATCTGTACATTTTTTTCTTACATAGAGGCTTAATTCTTTTCTTGTTTTATCAAGATGATCTTTAACATTTATTGGCTCTCCATAACTGACATATATTGTTCTTAAATGTTTTAACATTTTAATTGAATCCCAAATTTTTAAAGTTCTTGGGACATTTTTTTCTCTTATCATTTCAAATGCCTCTCTAACACGAGAGTAATCAACATTGAATGGTATAATATATGAGTCATAAGCAGGGAGTGAATTATCCTTTGTAATTATTTCTTTATTCTTTTCATAATCTAACATTGCATCAAAAGCAGTAGGGAAAAACCCACCATATTCTCCTTTAGATGGGATTCCTTTTCTTGTACCTTCTGGAAAAAGCATTACATCTAAGCCGTTTGCCATATAACTTAAAATATATTTCTTTAAAAGTTTTGCTGAATTTACCAAGTCTGCTCTTGTTGTACCACGTTTAACTAAAAAAATACGTAATTTTTTAACTATTTTTAAAAAAAATTCACCTTTAATAAGATTATCACCCATTCCAACAGCTGGAATAAGTAAACCATTTTGTTTCAAACTAACAAGAATTCCTGTTGTTTCCCAAAGACTTTTATGTAATCCTGAATAAAGATACACAGTCTTGGGATTATTATCTTTTATTTCCTTAACTGTATTGGGCAATTCAACAAAAACTTTAGATAATGATAGATATCCAGCTTTTGAAATGAATTGAGCGATTTGATATAAAATGTTTTTTCTACTTGCGTCTTCAATTTTTAATAATTCATTCATTTGTAGCTTCCCTTATTTCCATAATCTATATTATAGCATTTTTTTCTATTTAACTGCAAAATAAACCTAAAATTTTCATCAAAATTGTAGCGAAATGTCCAAGATGTCCGTTATAACAAGTAATGCGATTAAGTAGAATGAAGATGTGCAGTATTTTGCAATGAAGACTATTGAGCTTAGCGTAGTTAGAATGGGCATATTGGACATTGCAGTAGATTTTGATGAAAAATTTATGTTAAAATCTGATTTTGACCATATTTGTTTTTAATGCTATAATTGTTTTCAA
>JAOZTV010000022.1:5679-17332 GCA_029939015.1 Candidatus Aminicenantota bacterium | reverse complement strand
AGAACCTTCATACCACTATCGAGTATAAGATTCTTTGAATCAATTTTAGCGTCCAAGAAAGACATAATAAATATCAATAAAAAAATCACCAGATATATTTTATTTAAAGTCCTATTCATAATCAGAATATATCAAATATATATAATATAGTCAATTATTCTACCTAAATCACTTTTTTAATAAAAATATTAAAAACAGCTCCATTATCATTCTCAATTGAAACTGAACCTGACAAACTTTTAGTAATTATACCAAAGATAAGATTAAACCCAATACCTGTATTCTTAAAATCACCATCAAGTAGTTTTTGTGAGAACCCTTTTCCATTATCTCTAATTTTTACAATAATGTCTTTTTTTTCATCTAATATACTGATTGTAATAATTAATTTGTCAGCACTATCTTTAGCATACTTCAATGAATTTGTAATAATCTCATTAATTACAAGAGACATTTGCTGAGCCTGATTGCTATTTACTGTAATATCTGTTTCATTGATAATTAGCGTGACCTCGCCTTTTCCATCCTCTTTTTCAGACAAACGATTAACAAGATCTGTGCAAAGGGCTCCCAGGTTAAGAGGTTTCCATTTTGAAACTGAAAGCATAGAATGTACAGTTGACAGAGCATCAACTCTATTAATAATATTATCAATAAATTCTCTATTATTATTGTTATTGCTTTCATTCATTTTATCTTTTTCTTTATAAAGCATACTAATAATTGCATATAAGTTATTCTTTACACGATGATTAACTTCTCTTAATAATAATTCCTGCGACTCTCCATAATCTCTAATTTCCTGTTCTGATATTTTTCTTTCTGTGACATCTCTAATAGTAGTAACTCTTGTTTTTCTACCTTTATACGATACAATTTTATCTTGAATTTGAGCATGAAATTTTTTCCTGTCTTTGTTTATAATAATCACATCATAACGTTTAGAAGAATCATAATTTATGCCTTTATTATTATTTCCAAATACCATAAAGAGAGATATGTTTTTACCAATTATTTCACTATAAGAATAACCTGTCATTTTACATATAGTTTCATTTGCATCAATAATAATATTATTTACAAGAATTAGAATACCTTCAAAGGTAGCTTCAGATAATGTTTTAAACCTATTTTCACTATCCCTTAAGGTATCTTCGATTATTCTATGTTCAACAATTGCCCTCTGTAATTCAGCAGCTCTAGTCTTCTCAAGATCGACAAGGTTGTTGACAATATACCTATACTCCTTAATCATCCTATTTAATGAATATGCAAGAAAACCTATCTCATTATTTAATTCTTCTTTAAAAACAATATTCGTATCACCATCAATTACTTTATCAGAAATCTTTATAATTCTTGCAATTGGAGTTGATATACGTTGTGCAAAATATAATCCAAAGAAAATTATTAAAGGAAAAAATACAGCAAGAATAATAATAACATTCTCCAATAAATTATATTCATATTGTTTTATGACAGTTGACTTTACATCTATCCCAAGAACACCTTCAAGTCTTCCTAAGGAATTATAAAATGGCGCATAAGCACTTAACCAAGTACCCCATTTATCTGTATAAAAATCTCTCTCTACCATTGGATCATTTATTGTTTTAATATTTTTTTTCAAAAAAAAACTGGGGTCATTATAAACTTCTCCAAGATGTGCAATTTTAACAATATCTTCCTCGGCATCAACTACAAAAATAATTTTTCCAGATTTGTCATATCTCATAGTATAAATATTAAAAATATCATTAACCGAGTCACGAATAATCTGTAATTCACTCTTTATCAATTTATAATTGGCTTTATTTTCATGCTTAGGCTTAATAAGAGTACTATGTACATCTGCATCAATTTGTTTTGCAGCAATACTCACTATATCCTTAAGTCTATTTCTGTTAAACTCATATATACTCTTTTTTTCGATAAAATAAAAAGCTAGGATAGAAGCAGATATGAAAAAAGTCGTTAATATAAAAAAATATCCACCAATTTTTCTTCTAAATTTTTTAATTTTTTTTTTTTTCATAAACGAGTAATCTTAATGATCTTTTTTTTCCAAATCTTACTACTTTTTAATTTTTTCAAACCAGTTTTCTTTACCATAAAGTTCTTCCATACAATTTGGGCAAACACCATGACTAAAACCAGCTTCGCTATTTTGTGCAATATATTCAGATATTTCTGTCCAGATCCCCTTATCATTCCTAATATTCTTACAATTAGAACAAATTGGTAGTACACCTTTTAAAACTTTAATTTCTTTATGCAACCGTCTGATTTCCATAAGGTCTTTATGTCTTGCAATTGCTAAAACAATTGTTCTTTCAACTAAATATTTTTTCAAAGGTTTAACAAGATATGCAGAAACTCCGGCTTCAGCTGCCTCTTTTACCAACCTGTCAGTTTCAAAAGCCGTAAGAATTATTACAGGAGTTGGACATATTTCCTGAATTTTTTGACATGCATCAATACCATTTATTTCAGGCATTTCAATATCCATTAAAATTATATCAGGTTTAATTATGCAAGCCTTCTCAATGGCTTCTCTACCATTTGAGAGTTCATCAATATTTGTATAACCTAATTCAGTTAAAGTTCTTCTTATCATATCTGTTACCAGATAATCATCTTCGACAATAAGCACCTTGGTGTCCTTTTTTTCAAGCATAGTAGATTTCTCCATTAATATATAATTCAATTATATATTAACATAATATAAATTAAATCACAAACTACTAATTTTTGTTTTTAATCTCTTTATTCTTTTTAAAATATCGTCTCTTTTGTGTTTTGATAAATCAAATTCCAGAGCCTTTTTTGCATAATCTAATGCTTTTAAATAATTACGGTCTCTATGTTCATAATAAATTGCAAGTTCTCTATGACTGTCCTTATCATCACTATTCTCTAAAAGCTCCCAGAGAGTGGCAGCTTCTCTATATAGTTTTGCTTTTTTTTTTATTATTGAAAGCCGTTTAATTGCTTTTTCTTTAATTTCTATACGTTCACAATTTTCAATCAAATATAGATATTTTTGTTCTGCACCAATCAAATCAAGAGATTTTTCACATAAATCGCCTAATCCTAATATTTCGCCTTCATCATCTATATTATTTATATTTTCAATATACTTTAAACTTTTTAAAACTAAAGCCGATAATCCTACAAGGTCAAGCTCATTATGTGAGATAACTTTTTCAATTAAAGAAAAATTACCAGTTCTGAGGTAACTGAAATAAAGTGAAGGTATCTGACTACCATCAATATCATCATCTCTTGATATCCCAAGAAGAATATCCCCCAAATATCCAAGTTTTCTTGATTGATATGTGTTTTTCCAGATAGTTCTTGCTGGATATAGAAAATCAAGATGAGGCAATTTTAGTAAAGGAAATCGTTTTCGGTTTAGTATATATCTTGTTTCCATTAAAGGAAAGTCATAAGTTTTACCATTATAAGTAATAGTTGCAGAAAAACCGCCCTCTTCGATAAACTCATCAACTGCCTCTAACATTTCGTCTTCTTTACTTATATCATTGAGAATGAAAACTTTCGTTTTAAAGACATTATCCTCAAAATAACCAAAACCCAACATAAATGGGATGGTACCTGTACCACCTGATAGTCCAGTTGTTTCTGTATCAAAATAGAGAAATTCTTTTTTATTTAGTTTTAATAAAGTTTCATCTGAAAAAAGTGTTGCAATTGAATTTTGTGTTATATTATCCCATTCAGATAATTTTATACCTCCATAAATATCATCAAGAGAAAATATAGATTCGATAATTATAAAAGGTTTGTCAGTTTCAATTTTGGTATTCTTATTGTTTTTTTTTGGTGATTTACTTTGTTTTAGATTAAGCTCGATTAATTTATCTAATTTTTCTTTTGTTGTTAATGCCTTATCATTACTTAAACTCGACCATTGACCAGCAACATTATTCATATTCCTATCAGTCAAAAATAATTCAATAATTATTTATCAATCAAGAATAAAATCTAAAGGGTTATGGGTTGTACCATGAAGTCGTACTTCGTAATGAAGATGTGGTCCTGTACTCCTTCCTGTATTACCGATATACCCGATTACCTGACCTCTTTTTACAACATCACCTTCTTTAACATTATAGTCAGCAAGATGTCCATATCTGGTTGTATAACCATATCCATGATCAATAATAATCATTTTGCCCATAAAACCTCTAGGTTCTGCAATTACTACAAAGCCTCCACCAGTTGCTAACACATCATTTCCCAACTGTGAGGAAATATCAAGTCCATTATGAAAATCTCTTTTTCCTGTAAAAGGATGCGTTCTATAACCATAGGTACTGGCAATATATCCCTTACTCGGCCATATAGATGGAGTTGCGGCCAAGTGTTTTTTCTTATCTTTAATGACATTCAGGATAAATCCTAAATCTTTTTCTGTTCTAATTGAATCTTTATTAATTTTATTTGAATCAATTAAGTCTGGTTTGTTTTTTATGTTTTCGGTATTTATTATAGATGGATTTACTTCTGATAAAAGAGTTGGCGTTGAACCACCAATACCCATGTCTTCAATCTTATAGGCAGATGTTAAACCTGCAATGACCATAAATTTATCTACCTTCTTTTTCATATTAATGAATCTGGATTCATATAATTTTAAATCTTTTGTTAAAGAGGCAATCTGTTCTAAATTTTCTTTTTTTTCTTCTTTTAAAACTATGTTTTCTTTATTATCTGTAGATATACCAATATATTTAGTCAGATAATCAAAAACAACAAAGCCAAAGACAAGTATCAATAATGAAACTGCAAGTAATGCATTTCTTATAAGTTTTTTTGACACAACAAATTCTTTACTACTTGTCAAAGCATCTGACATAATTACGACTGAATAACTCTTACTTTTTTGCCTCATCATTTTCTCCAAAAATAATTTACACTATTTTAATCGAAAAGTCAAGAGTAACGCTATTTTACAAAAATATAAAATTGAAGTAAAATTAATTTTAAATATGGGAAAGATAAAAAAATTAGATGAAAATGTTTTCAGAAAAATCGCAGCAGGAGAGGTCATAGAAAGACCGCTTTCGGCTGTAAAAGAACTCGTTGAAAATTCATTGGATTCCGGGGCGGATTCAATAATAATTGAGCTTGAAAATGCTGGTAAATCATCAATTATTATAAAAGATAATGGAGAAGGTTTTGACATAGAGGACATTGAACAAGCATTCAAAAGACACTCTACCTCAAAATTTAAGGTGCTTGATGATTTTAACAGTTTAAATACTCTTGGATTTAGAGGAGAAGCACTTCCGTCTATACTTGAAGTATCATTAATTGAACTTAAAACTGCAAATAAAGAAGATGGCTTTGGAACCCATGTTATTTTTGATGGAACAAAAATAAGAAGTAGTGAAAAAATTGCATTTAATAAAGGTAGTGAAATTATAGTTAAAGAACTTTTTTATAACTTCCCTGTCAGAAAAAAATTTCTTAAAACTGATAGAACTGAATTAAATCAGATAACAACATTTGTTGAACAGGCAGCTATTGTAAATTTTAATGTAAGTTTTAAGATATTAAACAATAATAAAATTATTTTTTTTTATAATAAGGTTAACTCACTTAAAGAAAGAATATATCAAATATTCGGTAAAGACTTTGTAAATTCTTTAAAAGAATTAAAATATTCACAGGCAGGCTATACAATAACCGGTTTTATATCAGATATTAATAGAGGTGGCTCAACAAAGAAAAAACAATTTTACTTTGTTAATAAACGAGTAGTTCGTGAAAAAACCATTATTGCATCCTTTAATAATAGCTTTAGAAAATACATTGAAAAAGGTAAATCGCCAGAAGGTGTTCTCCTTTTATCAGTACCTCCTAATGACATAGATGTAAATATTCACCCTATGAAACTTGAAATTAAATTCAGAGATTCAAGCTTTATCTATAATTTTATCAAATATAGTATTGAGTCTGTTCTTAACACAAATCATAATTTAGAAGAACAGCCTAATGACAAACAATCTTTTTCAGAATTGGCATCATTAGACAATAAATTTGATTTTAGAGAAAATAATCATCAAAATTACTTTAATAATAATCCTAAAAACTCAACCGAATATGTACAAAAAACACTTTTTAATTCAGAACAATTAGAATCAGATGATTTCAGACTAATTGGACAATATAAAAACTCCTATATACTCATTGAAAAAGAGGGTGAGCTTATACTTATTGACCAGCATAATGGACATGAAAGATTTAACTTTGATAAACTGAAAACAAGCTATAATGAACAAAACATTGAAACAGCAACGCCCCTATTCCCAATAATCATCGAGTTGTCACATAGAGAAATGGTTATTCTGAACAACGAAAAAATGGCTGTTTTAAATAAAATGGGGTTTGAATTAAGGTCTTATAGTAGTAACTCTTATAGTATTAAAAGTTTCCCATCAATATTAAAAGAAAAAGATATCAAAGATGTAATATTAGAGATAATTTATATCAAAGAGAATGATATCAATATTGAGGATAAAATTTTTGCAGAAATTGCCTGTAAAAGTGCAATAAAAATAAACCATCCTTTGCAATCTGAAGAAATGAAAATTATTGTAAGAAATCTTTATAAAAGTTCAAATCCATACTTTTGTCCACACGGTCGTCCAATAATAATAAAATATACATTAGAAAGCATAGAAAAACAACTTAAAAGAAGATAAGGAAACACTCAAAGGTGCAATGGGGATATCTTTAATGCTCTTATATTTTACTCTCTGCCTCTTTGCCTACTTGCCTCTCTGCCTTTATTCATTACTTCCTCTTAATACTAAAGTCTATATCTGAGAAATCATTAATTGAAAAATCCTTTAAAGACCTGATACGAATTCTATAACCTTGTCCCTCTTTTATTTGCGGAGTATATCTCCACAAAAAGCCCTGAATATTCATGTTTGGATTTGATTTGACAATTTTCTGTATTTCAAATAATTTGATCCCATTTTGATAGAGTATTATGACAACATCACCAATTCCCTTATCAGCTGTCCATTTAATAGTTTCCATATCTTTATTTAAAAAGAATGTCTCACCACCATTTGGATACACTATTTTAATCTGATTAGAAAACAAAAGAGAGCTAAACAATAAAATCAATAATATAATTATCTTTTTCATAATATTTATATACAAGTAAATCAAAAATATCTCAAAAAATATTGATTTTTTTTTATTTTTTTTGTAAAATCATTAATTCTATAAATATAATATTTTCAGGAGGAAATTATGAAAGAAAAAATTGACTTAAGCCCTAATAAACTTGTCCAGTATTTAAAAAAAGTTCCGGCAGATTTTACCAAGAAAGATATCATCAGATATATTGAAGATAATGAAATTAAGATGTTGAACTTCAGATATGTTGCAGGCGATGGAAGACTTAAAACTTTAAATTTTGTTATTAACAGTTTAGAACATCTTGACCAGTTATTAACCGCCGGCGAAAGAGTTGATGGTTCAAGTTTATTCTCATATATAGATGCAACATCCAGTGACCTTTATGTTATCCCAAAATTCAGAACAGCATTTGTCAACCCTTTTACAACTGAACCTTCAATAGATATTTTATGTGCCTTTTATACAAGTGAGGGTAAACCATTGGAGAGTTCTCCTGATAATATACTTAAAAAAGCACATGATGTTCTTAAAGAACGAACCGGATATACCTTTGAAGCTCTCGGTGAGTTAGAATATTATCTTTTTTCTGAAATTGATTCTATTTACCCGATAATTGAGCAAAAGGGATACCACGAATCACATCCTTTCTCAAAATGGGGTAGCATAAGAAGAGAAGCAATGAAAATCATCAGTGAAATTGGTGGAATAATCAAATATGGTCATGCCGAAGTAGGAAATATAATTCATAATGACGTTGAAATGGTTCAACATGAGATTGAATTTCTTCCTGTCCCTGTTGAAGAAGCTGCCGACCAATTAGTTATTGCTAAATGGGCAATCAGAGAAATTGCGTACAAATATGAACTTGAAGTTAGTTTTGCACCAAAAATAATTGTGGGTCATGCAGGAAGTGGAATGCATGTGCATACTAGATTAGTTAAGGACAATATTAATCTGATGAGTGATGAGAATGGTCTAACTGATATCGCAAAAAAAGTTATAGTTGGGTTTTTAAAATTAGCACCGTCTTTAACTGCCTTTGGTAATACTGTTCCAACCTCATTTTTACGACTTGTACCACATCAGGAAGCCCCTACTTCAATATGCTGGGGAGATAGAAACAGGTCAGTTTTAGTCAGAGTACCACTAGGCTGGAAAGGAACAGAAAAGATGATATTAGATGCAAATCCTAATGACAAAGATGATGATCATCATTATATGTCAAATCAGACTGTTGAACTAAGAAGTCCTGATGGCAGTGCAAATGTCCACCTTTTGCTTGCAGGTATGACTATTGGAGCCCTTTATGGACTCGAACAGGAAGATTCTCTAAAAATGGCTGAAAAATTATATGTAAAGGCAGAAGCAAGTAAGGTAAAAAATCTCAAACAACTACCTGCATCCTGTTTTGAAGCAGCAAACAAACTACTTAAGGACAGAAAAATATATGAGGCTGATGGAGTTTTTCCAAAAAAAATGATTGACAAACTGGCAAATGATCTCAAACAATTTAACGATAAGGATTTAAGTGAAAAATTATTTGGAAATGCAGATGCCTTACAGGAATTAGTTACTCAATTTATTCATTGTGGGTAGATGTAGAGAAAGGGAAAAGGGATAAGGGGTAGGGATAAATACACAATATGAACAACAAACAACAAACGATAAACGATAAACGAACCTGCCCTATTACTGGATTACCTGTATTTGCCGATAAACAATGGGAAAACGTTGAATTCTCTGAAAATTTTCATGTAAGCTTTGAAAGAATTGGAAGACAAATTTTTCATACTATACCAATGGGGAATTATTCAGAATATAAATCTGATAAATATTTTGAAATAAGAAAACAAGCTGTTGACTTTTATTTTCCAAATAATCAAAAATATATTGAATTAAGAGATTTTGGCAAAACAATAAGAATACCCTCAAAATTTGAAAGAACTAAACATACGGAAAATATGATAAAACAAAAAGGTTTATGTCTTGCTTACGCTGGATATAATGCCCCATTTAAGATCAGATCTGTTTATAAACTTGGCAAGCTTCTATATAAACATCCGTATCCAATAGAAGTTTTTAATGAGTACCATACAGCTATACATTGGCTGATAGAAAACAATTCAGATAAAAATTCAAATACCTTTAACATCAATTCTTTAATAAGTAAGCCAGATTGGGAATATATTAATAAAGAAGAAGATATATATATGAAATATAGTATTATTGAAGACCAGTTAATATATTCTGTTTTTAAGGGCAAGGTAACAGACAAAACAATATCTATGGCATTAACAATCTTAAAGAACATATTAAAAGCAGACTTATTTTCTTCCTCTTCCTATATTCGAGTTGCAGACTATGGTAAAGTAAAGCACATATCTTTAAAAAACCGTAAAATGTACACTACAGGTTTAAAAATACTTCACCGCAAATACAGAATAAAAGTTCAAAAAACTCTTGTCATTGGATTGAAAAAGCCTATGCAAATTATATTTTCATTCTATGCATATTTTCTTAACCAAAAATTTTATTTTTTTAAGAGTTTTGATAAAGCTTTTAATTCTTTAAATAATAGTCAGGAATTAATAAAAAAGACAGACAGTTCAGATGAGATAAAAATCACGAGGAGGCAAATATCTGATGTAATTGACAAGGTAGGAAGTATTGCATGGGATGATTCAATTAGAAAAAGAGATACGTCAACATACAAAACACATCCATTAAAAGATATTTTTACTTCACTCGAATTAGTCAAGACCGATATAGACTCACTATTGGACGAAAAATCAGAAAAAGAACTTGCACTATTACAGGCGAGAAATGAAGCCTTTGAAGCAAATTCAGCAAAATCTGATTTTCTTGCAAATATGAGCCATGAGATTAGAACCCCTATGAATGGTGTAATTGGTATGACAAGTATTTTACTTAATACAAACCTGACTGATGAACAAAAAGAATTTGTTGAGATTATAAAATCTAGTGGTGATTCTCTTTTAACCATTATCAACGATATACTTGATTTTTCTAAAATTGAAGCAGGCAAGATGGATATAGAAACGATTAATTTTAACCTTAAATCTGTAGTTGATGACCTCGTTAATTCTATAAAATTTCAGGCAAATAAGAAAAAACTCGAATTTTTATATAAAATAGAACCAGTTGTTCCCCTATTATTAAAAGGAGACCCAGGTAGAGTTAAACAGGTACTTATCAATTTATGCTCAAATGCAATTAAGTTTACAAATAAAGGTGAAGTATTTCTTAACATTGAATTAGTAGAAGACGCAGAAGTATTTACAAAAATAAAATTTTCAATTAAGGACACAGGTATTGGTATAACCAAAGACCAACAATTTAAACTGTTTAATCCATTCATTCAGGCTGATGGTTCAACCACCAGAAAATATGGGGGTACAGGGCTTGGACTAACTATTTCCAAAAAAATTGTTGAACTAATGGATGGGGAGATTGGAGTAGAAAGTCAGGAAGGAATAGGTTCAATATTCTGGTTTACAATAATAATTGATAAACAGACAGAATTTGAAAATAAAAAGAAAACACTTAAGCAACATAACATAATAAAAACATATAATTTAAAAAAATCAAAAATTTTAGTAATTGATGACAACGAAACAAATTGCAAAATACTTGATGAATTTTTAAATAATGATGAATTTAAAACTGATTCAATATTAAAAAGCACAGATGCGATAACTACTTTAAAAAATGCAATTTTGAAAAAAGATCCTTTTCAATTAGCACTTATAGATTATATGATGCCTGAGCTTGACGGTGAAATGCTTGGAAAACAAATAAAAAATGACCCTGAACTCAAAAACATCAAACTCATTATGATGACTTCTTATGGAAAAAGAGGAGATGCTAAAAAATATTTAGATATCGGTTTTGACGGTTATATACCAAAGCCCATTAATCAGGAAACATTATTAGCCCTGATACGGACAATACTATCAAAGAAAGACAAGCAAACAATTAAAAATAAAAAAATAATTACAAGACATACTATAAACGAAATGAAGAATAATAGAGGTTCAATATTACTTGCAGAGGATAATTTAATAAACCAGAAAGTCGAGCAAAGAATGCTTATGCAATTAGGATATAAGGTTGATATTGCAAATAATGGAGAAGAAGCCTTGAAAATGTCTAATAATGCTGTATATGATATTATTTTAATGGATTGTCAGATGCCTAAAATGGATGGATTTGAAGCTACAAGAGCAATTAGAGAACAAAAAGATAATACAATGAAAAATATACCAATAATTGCAGTAACCGCAAATGCAATGGAAGAAGATAGAAAAAAATGCATTTCAGCCGGAATGGATGATTTTATATCTAAACCTGTAAATTCAACTAATCTTGCAAAAATATTAGAGAAGTGGATACAAAAGAGTTGAAAGTTGAGCCGGAACAAAGTGGAGACCTACGAAGTTAAAGTTGA
>JAOZTV010000022.1:0-5579 GCA_029939015.1 Candidatus Aminicenantota bacterium | reverse complement strand
AAAGTTGAGCCGGAACAAAGTGGAGACCTACGAAGTTAAAGTTGAAAACATTTAAAAGGAGTTATTAATGAAGTCTATTGTACTTGCTGAAAAACCCAGTGTCGCAAAAGATTATGCCAATGTATTGGAGTGTAAAAAAAAGGGCAATGGTTTTTTTGAAGGAGATAAATATATAATAACCTGGGCATTTGGTCATCTTGTAAGTCTAACTGATCCTGATTATTATGACAGAAAATATAAAGAATGGAATTTAGAAGATTTACCAATAATTCCTGAAAAAATGCGATTAAAAGTTATACGGCAAAGTGCCTCTCAGTTTTCAATTATCAGAAAACTTTTTGAAAGAAAAGACGTTGATGAACTTATTATTGCCACAGATGCAGGTAGAGAGGGCGAACTTGTAGCAAGATGGATTATTCTACTTGCAGGTTGGAAGGGCAAATTAAAAAGGTTATGGATATCTTCGCAAACTCATCAGGCAATTAAAGATGGATTTCGTAATCTTAAAAATGCAGGTGATTATTTTAGACTTTTTCTTGCTGCAGTTGGAAGATCCGAGGCTGATTGGCTAATTGGATTAAATGTAACCAGAGCCCTTACCTGTAAATTTGATGCTCAATTATCTGCTGGTAGAGTTCAAACACCAACACTTTCAATAATAATTAAAAGAGAGGAAGAAATAAAGGTATTTAAACCTGTTGATTATTGGGAAATTGAAGTTGATTTTGGCAAATATAAAGGTAAATGGAGAGACAAAGCAAATAATCCAAAAATTTTTGATACTGATAGGGTTCAGAGTATTATAGAAAAAATTAAGAATAAAACGGGAATTGTATTAAATATTCATAAAGACATTAAAAAAGAACCACCACCATCAGCCTATAATCTTACAGACTTGCAGAGAGATGCAAATACCAAATTAGGTTTTTCTGCAAAGAAAACACTTTCAGTCTTGCAGGGACTTTATGAAAGACATAAAATTGCCACCTATCCAAGAACTGATTCCAGACATATAACTGATGATATGATAACTTCCATTCCTGCCAGACTTAAGGCTATTTATTCTGAACCTTTAAAAAAAACCATTGACGAACTACTTAAAAACAAAATAACACCCAAAAAACACTTTGTCGATAATAATAAAGTATCAGACCATCATGCAATAATCCCAACAGAACAAAAAGTTTTGTATGATAAATTGGAAATAGATGAAAAAAAACTATTTAATCTTATAAGAATACGATTTTTAGAAGTATTATCAGAACCTGCAAAAATCGAAAATATAGTTGTAGTGACAATGGTAAACGGTGAAAAAATCTATTCAAAAAAACAGATTATTATTGAAGCAGGCTGGAGAAAAATAATTTCGGCGAATCCTGATGACTTAGAAAATTCATCTGTAAATCTAAATAGCTTGAGAAAAGGTGAAAAAGAACGGGTAACTAATACAAATCTAATAAAATTAAAAACAAGTCCACCTGCAAGATATAACGAGGCAAGTCTTTTAGCAGCAATGGAATCACCGGGAAAATTTATTATTGACCAAAAACTTAAAGAGTCAATTAAAAATAGTGGGCTTGGTACTCCTGCGACAAGAGCCGATATTATAGAAAAACTTATTAAAACTGATTATATAATAAGAAACGGCAGAGAATTAATTCCAACTGAAAAGGGTTTTCAATTAATGGAACTTGTACCGGATGAGTTAAAATCTCCTGAACTTACTGCGAAATGGGAATTAAAACTATCAGAAATTGAAAATGGGAAGGAAAGAAAAGAAAAATTCATTTCAGATATAATTGAAAGTACAAAAAAAATGGTATTAGCTGTAAAAAAAGACGAGAGAAAATATGTAGCCAAGAATCTGACAAACATAAAATGTCCAATTTGTAATAAATTTATGCTTAAAACTAATGGTAAAAAAGGAATAATATTAAAATGTTCAGACAGAAAATGCGGACATACGCAAGATGAGAATAAAAAAAGAAGTGATACGAGTCCATTCTTTAAAGGATCAAAAAGTGAAAGCAGGAATAATAAGCAAATGATAAACAGATTTTCAGATAATAAAAAAAAGGCAAGCGGATTGAGCATTGGAGGCCTATTAGAAGCAGCACTTTCAGGGAAAAAATAATGAATTATTTTGATATCTTCCAGACAGATAAAAACAAAATATTGAAGATTTTTAATATTGCACTTGCAAAAGGTGGAAGTTATTGCGATATTTTTTTTGAAAAAAGAAAATTTGAATATATTGGACTCGAAGACCATATAGTAAATAAGGCATCAATATCATATAGTATTGGTGCAGGTATTAGGGTTATAAAAGGCGAAAGAACCGGATATTCTTTTTCAGAAGATTTATCTCTATCCTCTTTAAAAAATGCAGCAAGAGTAGCATCAGAAATTGCAAATTCAAAAAATTCAGTTGAACCAGTAAATTTGTCAGAAATCAGTATTGCCGACCTATATAAAAAAGAGAACACTAAAATTTTGCCACCGATAACAAAGGTAAAACTCGCTAAAGAAATTGATGAACTAATTTTTAATGAAGATAAAAGAATTATAAAAGGGACTGTCTCAATTCAGGATGAAAGTTCATTTATACTTATTGCATCTTCAGATGGAAAAATTAGTACTGACTATAGACCTATGACCCAAATCTCAGCATCATGTACAGCTGAAGAGAATAATAAAAAAGAAAATAACAATCATTCTATTTCTACAAGACATGATATGTTTTATTTTACAAAAAATATGATAAAAGAATTTACAAAGGAAACTGTTGCACGTACTGTAAAACTATTAGATGCAATAATCCCAAGAGGTGGTGAGATGGAACTTGTTTTATCAGCCGGAAGTTCAGGCATCTTATTACATGAAGCCATTGGGCATGGAATGGAAGCTGATTTTATCCGAAAAGGTGTCTCAATATTCTCAAACAAACTCGGAAAAAAGGTTGCAAATGACTTTATTACAATTGTTGATGATGGCACTATCCCCTATTCAAGAGGCTCAATTAACATTGATGATGAAAACAATTACACTCAAAAAACTGTTTTAATTGAAAATGGAGTTTTAACAAGTTTTATGCATGATCGTATCAGTTCAGATTTTTTCAAAGTAAAACCAACAGGAAACGGCAGAAGAGAATCCTTCAAATCGCCTCCTCTTCCTAGAATGAGAAATACCTATATGCTACCTGGACCTCATAAAAAAGAAGAAATTATTAAGAGTGTAAAAAACGGTATCTATGCGGATTCGTTTACAAACGGTCAGGTATTAATCGGAGCAGGAGATTTTACTTTTTATGTGAAATACGGATATATAATAGAAAACGGACAAATAAAATCACCGGTAAAAGATATAAATATAATTGGAAACGGACCAGATATTCTTTCTAAAATAACTATGGCTGGAGATGACCTTAAAATTACAGAAGGTGGCTGGACTTGCGGAAAAGACGGTCAATCTGTTCCAGTTTCAATGGGACTTCCAACTACAAAGATATCATCAATTACCGTTGGGGGGAAATAATTGCTTTTTTGTTTTTTTTATGTGATTATATTATCAAATAAAATGATATTTTAGGTGATTAGATGTTTGGGAGGTGTATGAATGTGTGGAATAACCGGCATATACAGTTATAAATCAACAAAACCAATAAATGAAAAAGAACTGAAAAAAATGACAGAAACTCTTATACATAGAGGTCCGGATGAATTTGGTTATTATATTAAAAAAGATATTGGAATGGGTCATAGCAGACTTAGTATTATTGACCTGACAACAGGGCAACAACCTATTTTTAATGAAAACAAATCAATTGCAGTCATCCTGAACGGAGAAATATATAATTATATTGAACTGCGTAAAGACCTTATAGAAAGGGGACATTCATTTTATACCACAAGTGATACCGAGGTTATTGTCCACCTTTATGAAGAATTCGGGATTGATTTTCTTTCATATTTGAACGGCCAGTTTGCTATAGCTCTATGGGACTCAAAACTTAAGGAATTAATACTTGCAAGAGATAGAGTAGGCATCAGACCTCTGTTTTATTCCCTTACCAAATCAGGTTCTTTTATTTTTGCTTCAGAAATGAAAGCACTCCTTGAGCATAGTGAAATAGACCCAAAAATTGATCCACTTGGTATTGAGCAGGCCTTTACAATATGGGCAAATTTACCTCCACGGACAGTTTTTGTAGGCATTAAGGAACTTTCTGCAGGACACTATATTAAAATCAATAAAAACAGGCTCTCGAAAAACAGATATTGGGAATTATCATTCCCCTTTGAAGGAGAATATGAAAACAGACCTTTCTCTTATTATAAAGATAGAGTTAGAGAATTGGTTGAAGATTCTGTAAAATTGCGATTAAGAGCAGATGTACCTGTTGCAACTTATTTATCTGGTGGTTTAGACTCCTCAATTATCACAGCACTAGTAAAAAAAAACCATAATAATGATCTTAAAACATTTTCTGTTTCATTTAAGGAAAAAAACTTTGATGAGAGTATCTATCAAGAACAAATGGTTAATTTTCTAAAAACTGAACATAAAAAAGTCACAGTAAGTTCAGATGACATTAAATCCATCCTACCAGATATCATTAGATATAGTGAAAAACCTTTAATAAGAAGTGCACCAGCTCCATTATTTGCCCTTTCCAAACTTGTCAGACAGAACAATATTAAAGTAGTCCTGACTGGAGAAGGTGCAGATGAGATTTTTGGTGGATATAATATTTTTAAGGAGGATAAAATAAGACGATTTTGGGCACAGTCACCGGATTCTAAGATACGCCCTCAACTCCTCACAAAACTTTATAACTATGTAACAGACGATAAAAGAGCTCAACAATTCTGGATATCATTTTTCAAAAAAGACCTGCTTAATACTGAAAGCCCAATATATTCACATAAAATAAGATGGGATAACACATCAAAGATAAAAAGATTTCTCAATCCTGACTTTGCAAAAGATTTTGATCAAATGAAGCTATATGAAGAAATTGGCAATAGTCTTCCAAAAGATATTTTGAAATGGCATCCATTATGCAGGGCTCAATATCTTGAAATATCAATCTTTATGTCAGGATATCTTCTCTCCTCACAAGGTGACAGAATGATGATGGGAAACTCAGTTGAAGGAAGATTTCCGTTTCTTGACCATAGATTGATAGAATTTGCTGCAACAATTCCTCCAAAATACAAGATAAAACTCCTAAATGAAAAATACATCTTAAAAGAAAGTTTCAAAGATTTATTACCTGAAAAAATAGTAAACAGAGAAAAACAACCTTATAGAGCTCCTATTACTGCATGCTTTACAAATAAAGGAGATGATTACCTATCTACTCTACTTTCAAAAGAAAAACTTACAAACTTTGGATATTTTAAGCCTGAACCAATTGAAAAATTACTTAATAAAAGCAGATTAGGAAAAGGTTTGAGTGCCACTGAGGACATGAGTTTGATGGGCACAGCCTCATTACAGATGCTACATAATATATTTATTGAACCTTTACAATAACTATAATCTTGCAAGGATTAATATTTTATAAGAAGTAT
>JAOZTV010000235.1 GCA_029939015.1 Candidatus Aminicenantota bacterium | reverse complement strand
GATATTTCACCAACAATTTTATCTGCATTTGGAATTAAAAAACCGGGCTTTATTGACGGGAAAGACTTAGGTATAAAATAATGAAAAGAAGAGAATTTATAAAAACAGTCGGTGCAACATCACTTTTATCTGTACCGTATATGAACTTTGGAAAGGGAAAGAATGCAGGAGCAAGAATGATTGTTCTTGGATTTGATGGAATGGATCCTCAGATAGTTAATCATCTTATGCGCAAGGGTAAGCTCCCCAATATGCAAAAGCTTGCAAATCAGGGTGTTTTTACAATGATGAAAACAACCATACCTCCACAGAGTCCGGTTGCATGGAGTAGTTTTATAACCGGAGCAGATCCCGGAAAATATGGAATATTTGATTTTGTGCATCGTGACCCTCTAACTTATTTTCCAATGTTTTCACAGAGTGCAACTACTGATTCATCTTGGAATATAAAACTTGGCAAATATGATATTCCGCTTAAATCTGGAGAGGTTCAATTAAAAAGAGAGGGCAAGGCATTCTGGGATTATTTGGAAGAAATAGACGTTGATGCAACAATTTTTAAAATACCCGGGAACTATCCACCTTCAAAAAGCAAACAGAGAACAATCGCAGGAATGGGTACTCCTGACATAACAGGTGGATATGGAATGTATAGCCTTTACACTGATGATGATGAAGAATCCAGTTTTGAAAACGAGAAAAAACTCTCACCCAGTAAACTTTTTTATGTCTATGTAGAAGAGGATAATACTGTTAAAGCAGAACTAATCGGACCGGAAAATTCTTTGTTAAGAAGAGATTTGGAAGATGATACCAATGCACTTGAAGAAGAAGAAAACTCACGTAATATTAAAATACCATTCACAGTTTATCTTGACAATAAAAACAAAACAGCGAGAATCGATATAGATGGAAAAGAAATACTTATAGCAGAAAAAGAATATTCAAACTGGGTAGAAATAGATTTTCCATTAATCCCCAATGTTTCTTCAATAGCAGGTATGGTTAAATTCTATCTCCTCAATATGGGAGAAAAATTCAGACTCTATGTATCACCAATTCACATAAGCCCAAATAACCCTGCACTCCCCATCAGCACTCCCGAGTCATATAGCAAGGAATTATCAGACAAAACAGGTTTATTTCACACAATTAGTCTTCCTGCTGATACCAAGGCCTTAAGTCAAGGTACATTCTCAATGGAAAATTTTATTGTTCAATCATTATCAGTTTTTGATGAAAGTGATAAGATTTTTGACTATGAATTCAACCGTTTTTTAAACCATAAAGAAGATTTCCTATATTTTTATTTTTCAGCTTTAGACCAGAGTCAACATATGATATGGGCATTAACCGACAAAAGTCACCCATATTATCATCAAAAAGAAGCTGAACAATTTGGTTTTATTAAAGAATACCTCTATACAAAACATGATGAAATTTTAGGCAAGGTATTAAGACAGGTTCCTAAAGATGTTAAAATTATGTTAGTATCCGATCATGGTTTTGCACCATTTAAAAGAAAGGTTTATATAAATACATGGCTGGCACAAGAGGGATATTTGGTTCCGGAACAAAAGGATAGTTTTTCAGAGGACGGATATATATACGATAATGCACCTGCCGACTGGAGTAAAACTAAGGCTTACGGTATGGGTTTAAACGGTTTGTACATTAACCTTGCAGGAAGAGAAGGACATGGAATAGTAAAACCTGATGAAAAAAGAAAACTATTAGAAGAATTAAAATATAAACTTGAACACATAAAAGATCCAAAGACTGGAGAAACAATAATCTCAGAAGCATTTATCTCAGAGGATAATTTTTCAAGTGATTATTTAAACAGAGCACCAGATATTATACTTGGATTTAAAAGAGGCTATAGAATTGGCGATACTTCTGCAATAGGTGGAATAAGAAAAGAAGTATTTTATGATAATAACGACTGGTGGAGCGGAGACCATTGCATGAACCCTGCACATGTCCCTGCATCATTTCTTGCAAATTTTAAAATTAATAAACAAATACCAAGTCTAAAAGATATGGCACCAACAATACTTAAAACATTTGGTATAGACACCCCTGCAACAATGTCGGGTCAATCATTAATATAGGAGAGAATTATGGCAAAAAAAGCAAAATTAACTAAGGAAACATTCGAAAAAGCAGAAGAAATCATATCATTTCATGGTTATTCTTCACTTGATGAACTTGTAGAAAACTTAATAAACAGCGAGTTTGAAAAAATCAAATCTGACGATAATGATACTGAAGAACAGGCAGACAAACTCACAGGTTTAGGATACATATCATAATAAAAAGGAAATATTAATGATTCATTCAATAAATTATTTTTTTACAAAAGTCTTTGACATCATACTCTATCCATTTTCATTTATTAATGAATTCTGGGGAATACTTTTTTTAAGTTTTCTTTCTTCTATTTTTGTATTATATATTTACAAACTGGTATCCTCTCCTGCAAAGATTAAAGAAACGAAAGACCTCATAAAAGCAAATATTCTTGCGATAAGACTTTATAAGGATTTCTGGAAAGTAATCGTTTCATCTTTTGTAAAAAGCCTTTATTATACAATGAAATATTTCTTGCTAAATATGATACCCTTATTATTAATCATACCCTTAATGGCACCAGTATTTTCCCAGATGTTAATACGATACGAGATGAAACCTTTTGAAATTGGAGATGAGGTAATAATTAAAGCAAAATTTTATAAAAATGTTGACCTTAATGGAATTGATGCAAAAGTTAATAGTAAGGGACAATTAAGCCCTAAAAAAACACTCAGTTGGAAAGTTGATGCTAACAGGCAGATTATAAAGCAAGATATGAAGCCGGTTTTCTTAAATGCAATAAACGAAATTAACTGGAAGATGCAGGTAACAAAAGAAGGAAAGCAAGACATAGAATTAATAATAAATGAAAAAACCTATAAAAAAAGTTTTGTATCAGAGAAAGGATTCAGAGGAATAATATCAGAATATAAGTATGGTAAATCAAATATAGACCATATACTATATCCCGGAGAAGAAATATTTAACGATAATGAAACCCTTAAATATATAAACATCTACTATAAAGGAAGACTAATATCCTTCTTAGGAACAGAAATACACTGGTTAATTCACTATCTTATATTAATGTTAATCATAGTTCTAAGCCTGAAAAAAAGATTCGGAGTTGAATTTTAGATTTTTTCCAACTATATAAAGTCATAAATGATTAATTGAGATATTAATGACAAATTTATGACATTTATATTTCAATTTTATAACAACTTATTTAAGACAATTAATTATAATTGTGTTTAAAACAAAAATCAGTTTATTAGGAGATTAAAGATGAAAACAAGATTATTAATTATTATCATGCTTATTACAATCCTTTCACTAAATTTACAAAGTGAAAAAGTATGTGATTTAAATGAAGTTATGAAGTTGGAGCAATTGATTATAGATAATGATTATGCTTATCTTGCAGAAGAGTTTAAAATCCATATTTATTCAATAAAGACCAAAAAACTGATCTCAAGCTTTGGGAAAAAGGGTGAAGGCCCAGGAGAATTTCCCTATAAGAGAAATATAATTATTGGTAAGAATACTATCTCAATAGATTCTCAAAATAAAATTTTATTCTTTTCAAAAGAAGGAAAATTCGTCAAAGAACTCCGCAAAGATCCGAATTGTAATAAATTAATTCCTGTTAAAGAAAATTATGTAGGTGTTAAATTAGACTTTTCTAAAAAAAACATTAATAAGGTACTGGTTTATAATATATATGATAATAATTTTAAGAAGATAAAAGCTATAGGCAATAATACATATATTGGAAAACTATTAAAAAGAATACTAAAAAGCAAAAAATATGATGATTATATCCCTCGAATCCAAAAATCTTTTCTTGTATATAAAGATAACATATATATCAGTGATCCTAACAAAGGGATTTTTTTTGAAGTATTTAATCATAAGGGAAAATTAATAAGAACAATTTCAGAAGATTTTAAAAAAGAAAATATAACAACAAAATTTAAAAATCATTATATAAATGAACTTAAAAACAGAAAAAACTGGGAACAAATAAAAGCGCGAAGAAACATTATATTTAGAAAAGTTTTTCCTGTTTTTAAATGGTTTTCTATATATAATGAACATATCTATCTATTTACTTATAATATTGAAGACGATAAACGACAATGTCTAATTGTTAATATGGATGGAAAAATTATAAAAACGATTAGGGTAAGAGATGTGAGAGAGGGTTTGTTAACAGTTAAAAATGGTTTCTTTTACTATACACTTGAAAATGAAGAAGATGAAATTTGGGAACTACATCGTCAGAAAATTTTTGAATGAATGGAAATTTAACATATTTTTAATTAATTTACCAGTATTGTTTAATTTTTTTATATATATTATAATATTTCAGGAAATGAATATCTTTAAGGGGACAAAACAATGATTAATTTAAAAAACATTATAAATATAATTCCTATTATGCTACTTCTTATTTTTACTATGAATAACTGTAGATCATTAAAAGGATATAATAACGCAGAGAAGGGATTAAATATTTATATTCAACAAGGGGACTATGATTTTAGTAGAAAATCAATAATGGTTTTGAATTTTAAGGAACCTGATTATGCAAAAACAAAGGGGAAACATGCAGGTTTGGTATTTCACAAACATCTATTGAATTCAAAAAAATTCTATATGGTCAGTTTAAATAATAATTCAACATGGTATCAATATGGCAAGACAGAAGAAGAAAAACTTCAGACAGCTATGAAAGAGGGAAGAGAACAAAATGTTGACTTTATTTTTGTTGGAGAAATAATTGACTATGTTTTTGGAGGTTTGAATAAGACCAAAGTAAGAGTTAAAGCCAGAGTAATTGAAGTAAAAACAGGAATAACTTTTTTTATGGGTGAATACACAAAAACAGATCTGGGTAAAGATATTTCATATCCACTCTCAACAAAATTAACTAATACATCTGACATCCCAAATAAAGTTATGAATAAAATTGCCAAGAA
>JAOZTV010000234.1 GCA_029939015.1 Candidatus Aminicenantota bacterium | reverse complement strand
TATTGAAAGAATATTTGAGCCTTTCTATACAAAAAAGAAAATGGGCAAAAGTGGGACAGGCCTTGGAATGCCCGTTGTATGGGGTACGATAAAAGACCATAAGGGATTTATAGACATAAAAAGTGTTCTTGGGAAAGGTACGGTTTTTTCTCTCTATTTTCCTGTAACAAACAGAGAATTAAGCAGAGCCGACGATGAGTTTGATATTAATGAATATACAGGAAACGGAGAAAAAATCCTTGTAATTGACGATGTATTAGAACAGCGTGAGCTAGCTTATGATATTCTGACAAGGATTGGTTATTCGGTACATATTGTTGAAAGTGGAGAAGCAGCAATTGATTTTTTAAAGAAAAACAAGATGGATCTTTTGCTATTAGACATGATAATGGATCCGGGCATTGACGGGCTTGATACCTATAGAGAAGTACTAAAGATAAATCCTATGCAAAAAACGGTTGTTGTCAGTGGTTTTTCTGAAACAGACAGGGTGTCTGAAGCAATTAGGCTTGGAGTTTCAAAATATATTAAAAAACCATATAGTGTTGAATTATTGTCAAAAACTATAAAAAAGATTTTTAATAATAAATAAAATGGATATTGTTAAGATTGGCGTCCAACCTGACTTTAAAGACATAAAATATGGTGCAATATTAAAAAAAAATGGCGTATTGTTTTCCATATTCAGTAGAAATGCTTCAAAAGCATGGATAGTTCTATTTAAAGATAAAAACAGCAAATCACCGGACTATGTTTTTGAATTAAACAAAAAAACAAATAGGATTGGTGATGTCTGGTATATTTTTATTGAAGGTATATCAGAAAGATGGCACTATTTGTGGAAAATGGATGGCGTTTATAATCCTGAATCTGGTTTATTATTTAATAAAGATGCACTCTTATTGGATCCCTATGCTAAAGCAATAACAGGAAGTGTTAATTCATATCCAGAAGATAAGAATAATAAATCTCAAAAATATTTTTCAGAACCTGGCAATATGGCTAAGTGTATTATCTGTTCAAATGATTTTGACTGGGAAAACGACAAACCACTTAATATTCCCTTAAAAGATACTATTATTTATGAGACAAATTTAAGGGGTTTGACTAACCATAAGAGTTCTGGTGTAAAATCACCAGGTACCTATGGCGGATTGGTAGAAAAAATTCCTTATTTAAAAGAACTTGGTATTACAGCAATTGAATTATTACCTGTAAATGAATTTAGTTCCTATAATGATAATAGAAAAAAACCGGATTCCAATGAAGTTTTGAATAATTACTGGGGATATAATACTCTTGGCTTTTTTGCTCCAAATGGTAGATATGCAACTATGGCAGAAAAACAAGTTGTTGAATTTAAACAGATGGTTAAAGAACTTCATAAAGCAGGAATCGAAATTATTATCGACATTGTATTTAATCATAGTGTTGAAGGTGATAAATTAGATAAAATACTTAGTTTCAAGGGGATAGATAATAATATTTATTATATGACAGATACTAAAACTGGTGATTATCTTGACTATACTGGCTGTGGTAACACATTTAACGCTAATCATCCAATAGTTAGCAATTTTATTCTTGATTGTCTTCATTACTGGGTTTTGGAGATGCATGTAGATGGCTTTAGGTTTGATCTTGCTTCTGCATTAAACCGGGACGAGAAAGGCATACTTCTTGATTATTCACCATTAATAAGAAGAATTGAAGAATCACCTTTGTTAAGGGATACTAAAATTATTGCAGAGGCCTGGGATGCAGGAGGCGGATATCAGGTTGGAGGCTTTAAAGGTAGATGGGCAGAGTGGAATGGGAAATACAGAGATGATATAAGGAAATTTTGGAGAGGAGATGATGGCTCTCTTGGAAATTTTGCAACTAGGATTACCGGAAGTTCAGACCTTTTATCAAATGGGCGTAAACCTCAACAGAGCATAAATTTTATTTTCAGTCATGACGGATATACTATGTGGGATTGGCTTTCATATAATAAAAAACATAATTTAGAAAATGGTCATAATAATGAGGATGGGGACAATAATAATTTTAATTTTAATCATGGTGTTGAAGGAGAGACCACAGACGATAAAATCAATCAACTAAGGATAAAACAGGCAAAAAACCTGCTTACAACACTTTTTTTATCTCTTGGTACTCCAATGATAAATGGTGGCGATGAATTTTTAAGAACTCAAAAAGGGAATAATAACCCATATTGTCAGGACAATGAAATTTCATGGTTTAATTGGGGGTTTATAGAAAAAAACAGAGAAATATTTGGTTTTTTTAAGGAAATAATAAAATTAAGAAAGTCTTTGTCATCTTTTTTTGATAGAAATTTTTATAAAGAACATAAGGATAAAAAAGACATAGAAATAAGATGGTTTGGCCCAGAGAAAAATCCTCCTGACTGGAAAGGAAAAAATCTTGCCATAGGTGTATTATTAAAAAACATTGAACAACAAAAAATCATTATTCTTTTTAACAGTAATAATATAAATGTCTCTTTTGATCTGCCTATTGGGAAAAATATCTGGAAAAAAATTATTGACACAAATATGACACATTCGTCAAGAATGGAAACAGAAAAAATAAATAAAAAAATAAATATAAAAGAGAAAAGTATAATTGTTTTAAAAATTTTAGGAGGAAATGATGACTACAAACAAACAAAAGCATAATTTAACACCTGAAACAAACGAATTAAAAGGAAACGATGTTAATTCTCTAAAAAAAAGCTTTATTAACCATCTGGAATATTCACTTGCAAAGAACTCACATACGGCAACGGAGAGGGATAAATTTTTCAGTCTTGCTCATACTGTTCGTGACAGACTGGTTCAAAGACGCACAGAGACACTTAATACATATTATAAAGAAGACCCAAAAAAAATATACTACCTTTCTCTTGAGTTTTTAATAGGAAGAGCTTTGGGAAATAGTTTGATAAATCTTGATATCTTCGACAACACAAATAAGGCTATCAAAGAACTAGGATATAATCTTGAAGAAATAAGAGAGATGGAATTTGATGCAGGTCTTGGAAATGGTGGGCTTGGAAGATTGGCAGCATGTTTTTTAGACTCAATGGCTACTCTCCAATTACCAGCTACAGGTTATGGGATTAGATATGAATTTGGGATATTTTTTCAAATGGTAGAAGACGGTTATCAGCTTGAACAGGCCGACAATTGGTTAAGATATGGGAATCCATGGGAATTTCAAAGACCTGAGCTCTTATATCCTGTTAATTTCTATGGCTCAGTAGAAGACTATTGTGATAATGTTGGGAATTTAAGACAGAGATGGGTTAATACTGAAAAAGTTATGGCAATGGCCTATGATACGATGATCCCCGGATATAATTGTAGAACGGTTAATAATTTGAGGCTTTGGTCTGCTAAATCTTCAAGAGAATTTAACTTACAGTATTTTAACGATGGTGATTATGAAAAGGCTGTTGCTGAAAAATCATCTTCAGAAAATATTTCAAAAGTTTTATACCCAAATGATAATGTTATTGAGGGAAAAGAACTTAGGTTAAAACAGGAATATTTTTTTGTTTCTGCTACCTTGCAGGATATTATTAAAGAATATAAAGAGAAACATTCAAATTATGATAAGTTTTCAAGAAAAGTTGCAATTCAGTTAAACGATACACATCCTGCAATTGCAATTCCTGAACTAATGAGGATTTTAGTTGATATTGAAGGCTTAGGTTGGGATTATTCATGGAAAGTAACTACTGAAACCTATGGATATACAAATCATACAGTATTACCTGAAGCCTTAGAAAAATGGTCAGTTAACTTGATGACTAATTTGCTTCCGAGACATATGCAGTTAATTTATGAAATAAATCATAGGTTTCTTGAAGGGATAAAGCTTATAATAGACTCTAATGATCAAATGCTAAGAAGCCTTTCAATCATAGAAGAGGGAGTGAATAAACAGGTAAGAATGGCAAATCTTGCAATAATTGGCAGCCATTCATTAAATGGAGTGGCAGCTCTGCATACCGAAATAATTAAAAAAAGTGTTTTTGCAAATTTTTATAAACTATTTCCAGAAAAGTTCAATAATAAGACAAATGGTATAACTCAAAGAAGATGGCTAAAATTATGCAATCCCAATTTATCAGACCTAATTAGTTCAAAAATTGGAGACGATTGGGTAGTAAACCTATCTGATTTAAAAAAAATACTCCCTTTCGCTGAAAATAAGACTTTCAGAAATGCATGGACAAAAATAAAAAAAACAAATAAGATAAAATTACAAAAATACATCCTCGATAGAAATGGTATAAAAGTTAATACAAACTCAATTTTTGATTGTCATATTAAACGAATACATGAATATAAGAGACAACTACTTAATGTATTATCGGTTATTACGAGATATAATAGAATTAAAGCAAATCCGAATAATGCATTTCAGGCAAGAACTGTTATTTTTGCAGGAAAGGCAGCCCCTGGTTATTATATGGCAAAATTAATTATTAAACTTATAAATTCTATAGGTGATATAGTAAATAATGACCCTGATATTGGAGATAGACTTAAGGTTGTATTTCTCAGAAATTATGCCGTTTCAAATGCAGAAAAAATAATCCCTGCAGCAGACCTTTCACAACAGACATCAACAGCAGGTCTGGAAGCATCTGGAACTGGAAATATGAAATTTGCCTTAAATGGTGCTCTTACGATTGGTACACTTGATGGTGCAAATATTGAGATTAAAGAAGAGGTCGGAGATGAAAATATTTTCATTTTTGGTTTAGATGATACTGGAGTTGAAAAATTAAAATCTGAAAATTATAACCCATGGGATTATTATAATAAAAATAAAGAGCTCAAACAGACATTGGATATGATTAAAAACGGTTTTTTTTCAAACGGTGATACAAGTCTTTTTCAACCAATCGTTGATTCTCTACTAAATCATGGTGATAATTATATGCTACTTGCTGATTATGAATCTTATATAAAATGCCAGGATGTTGTTGACGAGACTTATGCCAATCAGGAAAAATGGATAAAAATGTCAATTAAAAATGTAGGAAATATGGG
>JAOZTV010000233.1 GCA_029939015.1 Candidatus Aminicenantota bacterium | reverse complement strand
GCTTTTTTTGATCTGCCTAATAAGGTCAAATCAATTAACCCAGGAGAGGCAAGAATGGTTGTTTTTATGTTTTTATATCTTGCATAATCTCCTGATATTATTGAGTCTGCTTCTGATTCGGTAATTCCTGAAAATTTAAAATTCCTCTTATAAACAAAATATTTTGAAAGAGGGGCTATTTTTTCTTTAAGTATTTTTAGAAACATAGGATTAAGTTCTGCTGGAGGTCCTGGAAGTAGTAAAACTTTGCAGTCTTCTGTATCAAGATATTGACCAGGAGCACTGCCAACGGTATTTTCAAGAAGCATTGCATTTTCAAGCATAAATCCCTGCCTTGAATTGATTTCAGGCATGGAAATACCTCTTTTTTTAAATATATTTTTAATATCGTCAACAATTTCTTCATTAAATACCAATGGTATTTTTAAGGCCTTAGATACTGCTTCTCTTGTAATATCGTCCTCAGTTGGACCTAATCCACCTGAAATAACGACAAGTTGAGTTCTTTTTACAGCTTTTTTAATCATCCAGCTCAGATTTTCAACTTCATCTGTACAGACAAATTTCATATCTGTCAAGATGCCATGTTCCAATAGTTTTAAAGATACAAATATAGAGTTTGTGTCAACTCTATTCATTTCAAGAAGTTCGCTACCAACAGCTATAAAAATTGCTCTCATTTTAACACCCCGTTAAGTCTCAAACCTTTTATATATATCACCAATTCCCCGAAGTAAGGCTTCTTTAGAAAAAGCATTCTCCAAATCAGCTTTAGAACATATTGCATTTATTTCTTTGCTGTCAAAAATCAACTTTCTAAAACTTTTCTTTTCCTTCCATGACTCTAATGCACATTCTTGAACAAGTTCATAGACCTTTTGTCTTCCAATTCCTTTATCTAATAATAGAGTTAAAATCTTCTGAGAGTAATAAACTTCGTTAGTGATATCAAGATTTTTCTTGATATTTTCTGGATATACATTTAATCCATCTATAACATAAATTATATCTTTTAACATAAATAAGGTTGAATGGAATGAATCTGGAAAAATAACCCTTTCGGCAGAAGAATGAGAAATATCTCTTTCATGCCAGAGAATATTATTTTCAAATGCAACACTTAAATTGCCCCTCAATAACCTTGCCAGACCTGAAATTCTCTCACATTTAACAGGGTTTCGTTTATGGGGCATTGAAGACGACCCTTTTTGTCCTTTTGAGAAAGGTTCTTCAACTTCCAATACATCTGTTCTCTGTAAATGCCTTATCTCAACTGCAATTTTTTCTATTAATGAACCAAGACTCGCAAGAGCATATAATACTTCCATATGTCTATCGCGCTGAATTATCTGAGTTGAGACCTTACAGGCCTTTAAATCTAATTTTGACAGAGCTTTTTCCTCACCCTCTGATGAAAAGTGAATATATGTCCCAACTGAACCGGATATTTTACCAACTGAAATTATCTCTTTTGCTCTTTCTAATCTTTCAATATTTCTATTTATTTCTTCGTACCAGATAAGATATTTTATCCCAAAACTAACTGGTTCAGCATGAATGCCATGAGTTCTTCCAATTGATATTAAATCTTTATATTTAAAACCTTTTTTCAATAGAATGTCTTTAAATATTCTGGCATCTTTTAATACTAATTCCATTGATTCTCTGATTAAAAGCGAAAAAGCTGTGTCCACAACATCATAGGAAGTAATCCCCTTGTGAACATAAGCAGAATCTTTGCCTATAGATTCTTCAACAGATGTCAAAAAGGCAATTACATCATGCTGTACTTTTTTTTCTATTTCATCTATACGACCAAGGTCAAAGTTGGCATTTTGTTTAATATTCTTTAAACTTGCATCTGGAACCTCTCCCCATTCATGCCAGACCTCAGTAATCGCAATCTCAACATCAAGCCATTTTTGGAATTTATTTCTTCTTCCCCAAATTTTTGAAATTCCTTCAACCTCATATCTCTCTATCATATTATATCTCCTAAAAAACTTTAAATTCTTATTGCATTATTTCTAATTATACGGCATAATTATATTCTGGTAAAGTGTGAAATTTAAAGGAGTAATAAATGGATGATTCGAATAATATGAATACAGAAAATGATGCCGAATTAAATGCAGCAACGAGAAGGATTCCAAAGTCACTTATTCAGGAACAAATTCGTATAGAAAGAGAAAAGGCTCTTAAAAAAAATGAGCAAGAAGACCTCGACAAAACTACTCTAATTAATACAAATGAGCTCAATATTCCTGAAACTAAACCTGAAAAACCCGAAAACCTTGAATTAGCCGACATGGACAGTACTCAAGCTATTTCAATCGATAAAACGATGACAATGAAGTCTGCACAATTAGAAGATTTCGAGCCTCCTAAAAAAGAAGTTCAATTTAATCAGGAAATGAATTTTCCAAAACCTAAAAAAAAAGCAAGCTTAACACCTTGGATAATTATAGCAATTATAATTATTATTGCTGCAATATTATTTTCAATAATCGGCAAAGGCAAGGAAGTAACAAAAGAAAACAAGAATATTAGCACTATAAACACAACAGAAAAAGTAACAGATGAAATTATTAATGAAAAAGAAATTCAGAATAAAGATATAGTACAAACGGATGCCGCCGACACTGTAATAGAAAAACAAAATGTCAAACCAGATTTATTAAACAAGGTTAAACTTATTGAATCAATTAGCCTTACTAACGAAAATCTATCAGGTGAAAGCCAAAAAATACTTTCTAAAAAGGGTGCAATTCTATCAGAGGAAAATGACCCGAAACTTGTTGCAATAGTTGATGCTTTAATTAAAAGATTAGAAATTACAAAAGGTGTTAAAACTTCTACAAGAAGGGGTGTTTTAAGCAAAAGATGGAGAGGAACATACAGAGGTTATAAAATAGATGCACAAAGAAAGGAAAAAAAAGGCAAGGTTATTTTAAATAAAATATTACTAACTACTCCCTCTAGAGGAATTGCATCTATAAATAATGGAGTTTTAAAATCAGTAAAAAAACTTACATACGACAAATTTATTGAAGAGTTAATCAACAATGGTATTTCTATATCTGAAGACAAACAGCTTGATGAAAATAATGTTTTAGTCAACCTGTCTATTTTACCTCCTAAAAATGCTCTGTCAAAAAAGGATTTTTTACTATCTGCTTCTGGAATTTTTGGTATAAAAGGTGGCGATGGTATTGAAAGCATCACATTACATCTACCTGCAGGCTTTCGTGTAATAAAAAAAAGCATAGAGATTAGCGAAGATATAACTTATAATATACATAAGGTTCATAATAAACAATTTCATCCACTGTTTTTTGTAAAAGAGTGGGACGAGAGAATTGCAAAGGTTGAAATCATCAGCACAAGATTTAAGACCAAAGAAGGAATTGGTGTCAATTCAAGTCTTGGCTTACTAAGAATATACTTTCCAAACTTAAAAATTTCTAAAACAACAGATAATATGGTTATAATTAAGCATGAAGAGATAGGTGGATATTTTATATTAGATTCGACAATAGAAGATTTTACAAACTTGAATTTTAAAGATTCAGCAAAAATTATTAAAATTATTCTTGAATAAAAAAGGGGAAAAAATGTCAGACAGTTTATATGCAGAAGCTGGTGTCAGCATAGATAAAGGTAATGAAGCCGTTAATAATATAAAAAAAATGGTAAAAAAAATGGGCGTTACAGAGATAGGAAAATTTTCAGGTTTTTTCCCTCTTGGAGAAGGATTAAGTAACCCAACTCTTGTATCATCTGCAGATGGTGTTGGTACAAAATTAAAGATAGCTTTTATGATGGACAAACATGATACAATTGGAAAGGATTTAGTCAATCATTGTGTTGACGATATCATAGTATATGGTTCAAAACCATTGTTTTTTCTTGATTATATTGCTACTGGAAATCTTGAGCCAAATACGGTGTCTGATATTGTTTCAGGAATGCTAAATGGCTGCCTTGAAAATGATTTTGTACTTCTTGGTGGTGAGACAGCTGAAATGCCGGGCTTTTATAAGAGCAAAGAATATGATGTTGCAGGATTTATTGTAGGTCTTATAGATAAAGAAAAAATTATTGACGGAAAAAACATCAAAGAAGGAGACCTTTTAATTGGATTGCCATCTAGTGGACTACATACAAACGGTTATTCTCTAGCAAGATTAATCGCATTTGAAAAGATGAAGTTGAAGGTTGACAGTAAGGTTGAGGGACTTGAAGGTACAATTGGAGAAGAACTATTAAAAACACATATCTCGTATCTTAGACATGTAAGAACTCTTCATGAAGAAAACCTTATAAAAGGCATTGCCCATATAACAGGTGGTGGTTTTATCGAAAATATACCAAGAATACTACCTGATGATGTTGGTGCAAAAATCCAAAAAGTCTGGCCTGTTCCTGAAATTTTCAAATTCCTTAATAAAGCTGGTAAGGTAAGTGAAGAAGAAAGATACAGAGTTTTTAATATGGGAATAGGTATGGTTCTGATAATAGATAAAAAGAACTTATCAAGAGTTGAAGAAAAACTAAGTGCAATTAATGAAAAATACTATCTAATCGGACAGATAACAAAAAATAATGGGACAAAGAGGATAATTATAAACTAAATGAATATATTATTAAATAATAGAGATACTGAAATTGAGGATAAAATTTCTTTAACAATAAAAGAACTTTTTGAAATTAAAAGGTTTACATTTCCACATATTATTGTAAAATTAAATGGAAAGCTAATAAGAAAAGAACAATATAACGAGACTATCATTAAAGAAAACGACAAGGTTGACGCTATTCATTTAATTGGTGGAGGATAGTACTATATGGAAGTGGGACTTTAGTCCCGCCTATGTAATTCTGTTATAAGTGATTGGCGAGGCTAAAGCCTCACTTCCATAAAAACAAAAACAAGTGGACAAAACTCTATGCATATATTGCAATGTGTATATGAGAAAAAACATTGGTGGTAATTATAAAAAATTGGAGTTTTTGGTGTCAATTTAGGTTAAATACTAATCTATCTTTTTACTCCTTACTTGTTAAACTTTACAGAT
>JAOZTV010000232.1 GCA_029939015.1 Candidatus Aminicenantota bacterium | reverse complement strand
AAATGTTAAACCACCTGTTAGTAATATCCAGAATTGATTTTTCATTTTTCTTTTTTCAATATTATCAAAGACATATCATCAGAAACTTTTTCATCTCCAATAAATATTTTAACGTTTTTCAATATCTGTTCTCCTATAGTATTTACAGGAGAATCTTTCATATTTATAATAGTGTTAATTAATCTTTTTTTTTCAAAAAAATTATTTTCAGAGTCTATTGCCTCTGTCACACCATCAGAATAAATTACAATTATATCATTATCTTCAATGATTTCTGTCTGCTCTTCATAATTTGCATCCTTTTTGATTCCAAGTGCAATTCCACCCTTTTTTAATTCTTTATAACCTGAATTATTAAATACAATAGGGGGCATATGTCCTGCATTAAAAATCTTAATATTGCCAGAATTAGGTTTAATGTCAAGATAAACCATTGTCGCAAATCTGTTTTTTTCACTATCCCTATAAAAGATCCTATTTACCTTTTCTCCAAGTTCTTTTAATGAGTTAAAATCATTTATAACTGCTCTTAGAGTTGATTGTAGTTTAACCATATATAAGGCTGCTCCAAGTTCTTTTCCTGAAATATCTCCAAGGCTTAATCCATATCTATCTGAATTGATTTTAACAACGTCAACCATATCTCCGCCAACACTGTTTGCAGGTTCAGTATATAACCAGCCTGACCACCCGGGTATCTTGAAAGCCTTGTCAGGATTAAATGCCTGCTGAACTATCCTGCCTGCCTTTAACTCATCTGCAGCAATCAATTTATCTTTTAATTCCAATATAAGTACAAGGATCATTAATGTAAAGGATATTAAGATAAATGAATGTGATTGAGATTCATTATTTCCAATAAATAAAAAAAAGAATAAAAAACTTAATACAAATATGATCCGTCTAAATTGTGATAATTTGAAAAACAATGTTTTCAATAACCAGACAGGTAGTTTGTAGATTTTCTTATACCACTTCATTTTAGAAAATTCTTTCTTTTGTTCTTTGTCTAAATAAAAATCAAGCATATCAGAAAGATCAAGTTTTACATCTGAATCTATCCTGACATTTTTAAAATCATCCTTAATGGTATTCCAGATTTTTTTTTTACTACTCATCTTTTATCTTTAATTTTTCTTTGTCAACAGTTTTTAAAAGATCATTAACTGCTGCTTCTAATTGCTGGTCTCTTCCATTATCGATGATTCCCGGCATATTTTTCACCTGTACCTCAGGGTATGTCTGATTATTTTCAAGCCACTCTCCTGCTTTATTTTTAGCACTGACCGGTATTGAACCCCAGAGGACCTTTCCATTTTGTAACATTTCCCAACCAGCATAACTGCAAGTACCCGGGACTGGCATACCAATAAGCTTTCCAATACCAAGATCCTGATAGCCACAGGCAAAACAATGTCCATCACTGTAACCTGCTTCATTGACCATAGCTACGCTTGGCTTCGTCCACCTATAATTAGGCTCATATCCAAGGTCTCTACCCTCAATTGCATAAGTCATAAAACGCTCACCTGTCAAAAACATAGTAATATCTCCTACCAGATCTCCACCATTATTAAATCTTGTATCAACGATTAAACCGTCTCTGTCAAAATATTTACCCATTGCTTTTTCATAAGTTACACGATATGAACCATCACTCATTCCGGGGATATGTACATAACCGAGTTTACCCATGCTTAATTTATCAACTTCTTTTTCATTTGCCTTAACCCAGCGTTTATAAAGCAATCTGCTTTCATTTCTTAATGAGATTGGTTTGATTGTCACATCAATATACTTTTCTTTTTCTGGATCAAAAATAGATAAGGCGGTAAATTTGCCTGAAATCTTATTAAGAAATTTTGCATAGTCGATATTAGCGGTGATTTCTATTCCATTTATTTTTTTAATTATCATGCCTGATTTTATTTTAATATGATCTTTATCAAGAGGACCATTTTTTATTATTTCAGCAATTTTTATACCTTTACCTGAATAATTATAATCAATGAAAATTCCTAAAGATGCTGTTTTGTCTCCATTTGGGTCAAAATCATAATTACGTGCTCCACAATGGGAAACATTCAGCTCTCCCAGCATTTCAGAAAGAAATTCAGTGAATTCATGGTTATTGCTGATTGATGCAAGTTTTGGCTCATAGTTTTTTCTTAAAGCATCCCAGTCTGCACCATGGAATGATGAAATATAAAACATTGCTTTTGTTCTTTTCCATACATGTTCAAACATTTGCTGTCTTTCTGCTGTTTCATCAAAGGTTATTTCGCCTCTAATTCCAATTGGTTTCTTCGATTTTTTTGAAATATCAATTTTAGATATTCTACCACCAGATAATAAATAAAGATTTTTTTTATCCTTATCCCATTTTAAACTGCCACGTCTTCCACTGAGTTTTATTAATTTTTTTGTTTCTCTTGTGCGGAGTTTTGTACTCCAGAGATTAATTCCTTTTTCAAAGCGGGCAAGGTAGTAAAGTGTTTCATTATCTTTAGATAGTACCGCATCACTTAAATATGATGAGTGAACTGTAAATCTTTTTCTACGGTCTGTTAATCCTTCCCAATTAAATTTCAATTTTTCAATTTTCTTCTTCTTTATTTTACTGTCTTTCCCTTTTTTCTTTGTTTTTTTATCTTCTTTTTTCTTCTTTTTATCATTTATTTCTTTTAATAAGGCATAATCGTCTTTGCTCATATTAAACTTATCCCAACAGTCTTTGGTAAAGAACATGGAGTAAACATCCCTTTGCTTTGCACCACTATTTGCATAAGACCTTAAACCATGACGGTTACTGAACCATATCATCTGCTTTCCGTCATTTGTCCATTTTGGTCTAACATCGTTATAACCACTTTCTGAGAGATTTATCATCTTCTTTGTATTATCAGCTTTTAGGAGTACAATTTCAGTGTTACCCATTTGAGGAGTGTATTCTGCTAAAAGCCAGAGACTGTCAGGGCTCCATTCAAAATATTGGTCACCATCTCCCATATAATAAAGTTTATCATCTGAAAGCAAGGTAATAATTTGTTTATTCTTTAAGTTAAATATTTGCAGAATCCTTCTGTTTTCTATAAAGGCTATGTTTTTGCCGTCAGGGGAGTATTTTGGTTGATAATTATCTTTTTTATTTACAATTAATGCTTCTTCCTTAAGGATTGTTGATGCAAAAAAATATGGTTCTTTACTATTCACTTTTGAAGTTTTATAAATACCCCATTTTGAGTTTCTCTCACTTGCATACATTATATCTTTGCCGTCAGGTGAAAAGCTTATGAATTTTTCCTGAGCAGCTGTATTTGTAATTCGTTTTGTCATTTTACCCTTTACAGCTGTAATAAAAACTTCTCCACGTACAATATAGGCAATTTCTTTTCCGTTTGGAGAAATTGCCATTTCATTTACATTAGCTTTTACTGATACAATTTGTTTGTTATTGGTTTTTCTTTCTGTAAGAATTGAAACTTTTACTTTGACAGGATTTGAATTTTCTTTTTTAGTATATAAATCCCCATTATGTGTAAAACACAGGGTACTATTATTTGCAATGCTTAAAAAGCGAACAGGATGTGTCTTAAATTTTGTAATTTGTTCCTTTTGCTTTGGATTATTAATGTTTAATTTGTGAATATTAAATGAACCGCTCTCTTCACTTAAATAATATATGCTCTTTTCATCATTTGAATATATTGGGCTACGGTCTTCGCCATTGAATTTAGTTATCTGTATATGTTTTTTATCGGCTACATTATATTTCCAGATATCACGGGTTATTGATGAGGTATGATGTTTTCTCCAATAGTTTTCCCCACCTTTTTTGTCATGATAGATCATCTGGCTTCCATCTCTGTTGACCTTTACATCTTCAGCCGGAATTGTCCAGACCTGATTAACTCTGCCACCATTAAGTGGAACACTATATACTTCAGGTAAATAACTTCTCGGGAACTGACGATGATTAACATCATCAAGTCTTTGCCCGCCAAATATTATATTTTTATTGTCTGCTGAAAATGAATATGGGATTTCATTGTTTGAATGATAGGTTAAACGAGTTGGCTCGCCACCATTGACATTAATAATAAAAACATCAAAATTACCATAACGGTCAGAAGCAAAGGCAATTTTTGTAGAATCTTTATTCCATATAGGTGTAAAATCATGTGCCTTATGAAAAGTTAAATGCTTTGCCTTTCCACCTTCTGAATTAACTAAATATAGGTCGCCTTTAAACGTAAAAACGATTTTCTCACCATCAGGCGATATCGAAGCGTAACGGATCCACTGACTATTGGATTCTGCACTTAAAAAACTTGCAAATAGTAAACAAATTAATAGTATTCTTTTCATTATTACCTCTCTTATTATAAGTTACTCTAACATTTACAAAATTTAGTGTCAATAAAACTACCTATGATAAATAAAACAAAATAATTTATTGTTTTCATAATCAATAATTCATTGAGTTTTTACTCATTATATGTTATTGTTTTCTATTATATATTGTTAAAAACAAAAATGATATCTATCTGAAGATGTCAACGGAGAAAAAGAAATGGAAATCGTGTTTAATACCATTACCAATGAAGGCGTTTAGATGAATAAAAAGAAATTAATAGAATCAAACCCTTTGTTTAAACCGATTCAAAACCGCCTGCTTATTCCTTTGTTTACTCTGCTATTGCTTCTTATAGTGGCTTTCAGCATTGTTATAATAACCTTGCAGCAAAACAAATTGAATGAATTCACAACTCGTATTAAACAGAGAGCTTCTGTCGATATGTTCCGATTACTTGATAAGCAGGCAAAGAGTCTGGCTGCAATCCAGATGGTTATACTTGAAGATGCTGATTTGCGAGGGGCAATGAAAAATTTGGATCGTGATCATCTACTGGCTGTTTATGAACCCCTTTGGAATCAACTGAGAACGAAACATAATATCACACATTTTTATTTCCATGGTGCGGATCGTGTGAACCTGTTACGTGTCCATAATCCAAAAAAAAAAGGAGATCTTATCAATCGTTTCACAGCTCTTGAAGCTGAAAGGACAGGTAAGATT
>JAOZTV010000553.1 GCA_029939015.1 Candidatus Aminicenantota bacterium | reverse complement strand
TCAAAAGGTTCATGTAAGAGCCCAAATAACTTTGCATGTCTATCTACATAGATAAAATTTTGCTTACTAACCCCTACTATACCAAGTCTTTTTCCTGTTAAATCAAGTGGCATATACATTTTTGAAGTGTTTTTTATGCCTGACTGTTCGTCAAACCAGTCTCTTAAAGAATCTGGTTCCGTATGATTTTTCACTTCAACACCTTTAAAGAATTTCCACTTTTCTTCAGCTTCTTTCTGAAATCTTTTTGGAAATGAAAATACACTAACATATTTTTTTTCACTTAGCCTCGTTGCTTCGGCTATAATCTTTGCAGTTGCAGACTCGGGATCATAAATTGCAAAAAACAGTTCTTCGGCTGGAATATGCCTAGTTAAATAATCCATGGTATTTTTGAGAGCTTTATGAGTATCAAGCTCCGAGCAAATCCGGATTGTTGCCTGATGAAAAAATTCTTTTTCGTCTATATTCAAATATTACTCCATGTTAACTGTTATATTTAACAAATTATAATAGAAACTGTTAAATATAGCAATAAAAATGTGATATTTAACAAATCAATCATCCATTATCCTGTAAGTGGTTGTAAATAAATGATGTATTATAGTGGAATGATATTTGCTTTATATTTTTAGAGGAGTAAGATATGGACTGGATAGAGATAATTCATTTAAGAGCTGGAAACATTAATGAATATGAAAATGTTTTAAATATATTCAATCAGATAACAATTATTCCTGAAAAGGACAATCATGTTAAGATGAAATTTTTTAAGGATGCAACCATTCCTTCTGATTTTACAATTGTGATTGAGTGGAAATGTAATAGCTTGAGCATTGACTCAACGCCTTTAAAAAGTGTTCAAGGCATAAGATTTGCTGAAAGTTTAAAAAAATTAGGATTAGTTAACCATGCTATATTTGTGGAAGAAAAGGTGAAATAATAATGAAATTATCTATTAATAAAATCTTTATACTTTCTATCATTTTAATTTACGTTTTAAATGTAAGCGGATGCAAAACTTTAGATAATACCAAAAATCGAAAAGACCATGTTGATTCATTTAAACAAGCTTTAAATGAGAAAACCATAAATCAAGAAACTAAGTACTCATTAGACGACTGCTTAAGAGAAGCTTTACAAAATAATCTTAAGATTAAAGCAAAACAGATAGAAAAAAATATATCCTCTCTAAATAGAAAGGCTGCTTTTTCTTATCTTCTTCCAAGAATCGATCTTAATTTTCAAACTAATACCTGGTCAAAAGAGCCTCTCAGTCAAGTGGGAAATGACTCATCAGGCAAACCTATGTATATGACAACCCATGAAGATTCATTCAACTCAGCAGTCTTAAATATTGGATTCCCCATTTTAACACCGTCTGCATGGTTTTTATATTCAATGCGTAAAAAGAATGAAGATATATCTGATTTAAGT
>JAOZTV010000021.1 GCA_029939015.1 Candidatus Aminicenantota bacterium | reverse complement strand
TCCGTGAGGGTGGTAGAACAATTGGTGCCGGTTCTGTTACTGATATTATTGAATAAAAAATAAATAAAGAGGAAAAATGAATACTAAAATTAGGATAAAACTTAAGTCATTTGATAGTAGAATACTTGATATGTCATCGGCTGAAATAGTAGCTAAAGCTAAAAGAACCGGAGCAACTATTGCTGGACCAATTCCAATACCAACAAAAATTGAAAGATTTTGTGTATTGAGATCACCTCATGTTGACAAGAAGTCAAGAGAACATTTTGAAAGAAGAAATCATGCCAGGTTGATTGAAATTATTAATCATAATGATGATACAATTGCTGAATTGAAGAAAATGGATCTTCCAGCTGGTGTTGAAGTAGAAGTGAAGTCTAACTAATTATTTTTAAAGAAAATTTAAAGGTGGATAATATGATACAAGGATTAATAGGAAAAAAGATTGGAATGACACAGGTATTTACTGATGAAGGGAATGTAATTCCTGTAACAGTAATAAAGGCTGGTCCCTGTCTTGTAATACAGAAAAAGATTAATGAGAATAATGAACTTAAAAAAGTTCAGTTAGGGTTGGTAGAAGAAAGAAAAATCAAAAATGTTGCAAAACCAATGAAAGGACATTTTGAAAAAGCTAAGGTTCCACCAACAAGAGTATTAAAGGAATTTTTGATTACTGATGAAGGTAGTGAAAAAATTAATCTCGGTGATAATATCAAAGCTGATATTTTCAAAGAGAAAGAAAATGTTGTTATTATAGGTACTACTAAGGGTAAAGGATTTCAAGGTGTTATAAAGAGATGGAATTTTGCTGGTGGTCCAAAAACTCATGGTTCAATGCATCATAGAAGACCTGGTTCAGTAGGTATGTGTGCCTATCCCGGTGAAGTACTTAAAGGACAGAAAATGCCTGGTAGAATGGGTGGAGACACTAAATCAATTAAAGGAATAAATGTTGTAAAGGTTGACGTTGAAAATAACATTATTCTATTGAAAGGTAGTATCCCTGGGTTTAACGGAAACTACGTTTATATTATGAAGGAATCCTTTAAAAGGAGTTAATTATGCTGATAAAAGTAAAAAATATAAATAATGAAGATATTAAAGATATCGAATTATCTGATGATATTTTTGATTATGAATTAAGAGAACATCTGATTTATGAGGCTATTAAAAATTTCAGAGCAAATCAGAGAAGAGGTACTGCTTCAACTAAGACTAGAGGTGAAGTTAGAGGTGGTGGTAAAAAACCTTGGAAACAAAAGGGAACAGGTAGAGCAAGAGCTGGTTCTTCAAGAAGCCCTATCTGGAGAAAAGGTGGTATTACTTTTGGACCAAAGCCAAGAGATTATTCTTATGCTATGCCAAAAAAAGCAAGAAGAAATGCTTTAAAGTCTGTTTTATCTGAAAAAGTAAGACATGATAGATTAATTATTATTGATGAATTGGTAATTGGTTCAATAAAAACAAAAGAAGCGATTGAAAAGTTGAAGAATTTCAAGTATAATAAGCTTCTTATTATTGATAGCGAAAATAATAAAGACTTATTGCTTTCAACAAAAAACATACCTACTATAAAGGCAATTGATTCTAGTGAATTGAATGTATATGATTCACTACATTATGACTATATATTAGCGACTGTTGATGCAATTGAAAAAATAACAGAGGTACTAAAATGAAATTAGAAAATACTGATATAATACTTGCACCATTTATAACAGAGAAGTCAACTGATTTAAAAGATCAGCAAAAAGTATTATGCTTCAAAGTTCATAAGCATGCTAATAAGATAATGGTTAAAACTGCCGTTGAAAAATTATTTAAAACAGAAGTTGATACTGTTAAATTGATGAATTATAGTGGTAAAGAAAAAAAATATGGTAAATATACCGGTAAGAGATCATCATGGAAAAAAGCTTATGTTAAATTAACTCCAAAGGCTAAGATGATAGAATATTTTGAGGTAGGATAATGGGTATAAAAAAATATAAACCAACGACACCTGGTCTTCGAGGCATGACAGGTTATACTTTTGATGAAATTACAACTGATAAACCTTATAAAAAACTATTAGTTACTTTAAAAAAATCTGGTGGTAGAAATAATAATGGAAGAATTACAATTAGATTTAGAGGTGGCGGTCATAAGAGAAAGTATAGAATTATTGATTTTAAAAGAAAAAATCTTGATATCTCAGGTGTACTTGAAACAATTGAGTATGACCCGAATAGAACAACAAGAATTGCTCTTGTAAAATTTGAAGACGGAGACAGAAGATATATTCTAGCTCCTGAAGGTATGACTGTTGGAGATACTATTATTTCAACAAATGGTGAAGCAGATATCAAAGCAGGAAATTCTTTATTGCTTAAAAACATTCCAATTGGTACTGTTATTCATAATGTTGAATTTCAACCTGGCAAGGGTGCTCAGATAGCAAGAACTGCTGGTGGATATGCAACTTTAATGGCAAAAGAGGGTAAATATGCTCTAATTAAAATGCCATCAGGTGAATTAAGAAAAATCCATATTGACTGTAGAGCAACAATTGGTCAACTTGGAAATCAAGAAAGAAATAATATAAAAGTCGGTAAAGCAGGAAGAAGCAGATGGCTTGGAAAAAGACCTCATGTTAGAGGTACAGTAATGAACCCTGTTGATCACCCACATGGTGGTGGAGAAGGTAAAACCAAGGGTGGTAGAATTCCTGTTACTCCATGGGGTAAACCAACAAAGGGTTATAGAACAAGAAATAATAAAAGAACCCAAAAATTTATTGTTAAGAGGAGAAGTTAAGCAATGGCACGATCAATTAAAAAAGGCGTATATATAGAGGAAAAACTGTATAAAAAAGTACTTGCTGCGAAGAGTTCAAAGAAAAGGGAAGTTATAAAGACCTGGTCAAGAAGTTCTACAGTAATTCCAGAAATGGTTGGTCTTACTCTTGCTGTTCACAATGGCAAGAAATTTTTACCTGTTTTCGTAACTGAAAATATGGTAGGGCTAAAACTTGGTGAGTTTTCAATAACAAGAAATTACAGGGGACACACCTCTAGAAATAAATAGGAGACAGAATGGAACATTTAACTGTTGCAAAAGGAAAATATTTAAAAATATCTCCACGAAAGATTCGACTTATTGCTGATTTAATCAGAAATAAAGATGCTGGAGAAGCAATAACAATTTTAAGGTTTTCTAAAAAAAAGAAAGCAAGTGGTTTAGTATTAAAAGTTTTAAACTCAGCTGTAGCAAATGCTCAGGTGAAAAGTCCAAATGTGGATGTTGACAATCTTTATGTATCTGAGATTTTTGCAGACAAAGCACCTTATCAAAAAAGATTTAGAGCAACTGCAAGGGGTCGAGGAGTTAGTATTTTAAAAAGATATGCTCATCTAACAGTTTATTTAGATGAAAGGAAAGGGGAATAATAATGGGTCAAAAAACACATCCTTACGGATTTAGATTAGGATTTAATAAAAGCTGGCTTTCTTTATGGTACGGAAAAGGAAAAACCTTTATTGATTTATTTCATACAGATTTAAAGATTAGAAAAACATTAAAGAAAAAATACAAACATGCTGGTATTGCTTCAATAGAGATTAAAAGAATCTCAGATACTATCAGAGTCCAGATTAATACAGGACGTCCTGGTATCATTATTGGTAAGGGTGGTTCCGGTGTTAAAGAAATGAAAAAAGAGATTAAAAAAATCAGTGGAATGCCTGTTGATAAAATTTTAATTGATGTTATTGAAATTAAATATCCTGAATTGGTATCACAGTTAGTTGCTGAAGGAATTGCTTACCAGATAGAAAAAAGAATTTCTTATAGAAGAGCAATGAAAAAATCAGTTGATTCTTCTCTTAGGGCTGGTGCAATAGGTATTAAAATCAAAGTTGGTGGTCGTTTAGGTGGTGCTGAAATTGCAAGATCTCAGTGGTATCTATTTGGTAAATTACCTCTTCAAACTTTAAAAGCTGATATTGATTATGGTTTTGCCGAAGCTTCTACTGAATATGGACAGATTGGTATTAAAGTCTGGATCTATAATGGTGATAAAGAGAAAGAAAGATATAAAAAAAAAGATGTCGAAATGGAAGCTAAAGGAGAATAAAGATGTTAATGCCGTCAAAAGTTAAACATAGAAAGGTCTTTAGAGGAAAAAGACGAGGTATAGCAACTAGAGGTAATACTCTGGAATTTGGAGACTATGGTTTGCAGGTTCTTGAAAATTGTTGGATAACAGCAAGACAGATTGAAGCAGGAAGGGTTGCTATTAATAGACATATTAAAAGAAATGGTAAAATGTGGATTAGAGTATTTCCATTTAAGCCTGTAACATCAAAGCCTGTTGAAGTTAGAATGGGTAAAGGTAAAGGAGACCCTGAATTTTGGGTTGATGTATTAAAAAGAGGAAGAATTATTTACGAACTTGAGGGTGTTGATGAAAGTACAGCAAAACAGGCAATGAAACTTGCTCAAAGAAAATTTGCAGTAAGAACCCGTTTCGTGAAGAGGGATAAATAGGAGCCGGTAATGAAAGCTAAAGATATTAGAGCACTATCAGATCAGGAACTGGATAGTAAGATTGTAGAGGAAAAAGAAAAACTTTTTAAACAAAAAATGCAGAAATCTCTAGGTCAACAGGACGATTTACATAAAATTAGTCGTACTAAGAGAGAAGTTGCCAGAATGTTGACAATTAAGCATGAAAAGAGGTCAAAAAATGGATAATGAGAAGAAAAATGTTATTATAAGTATGTCGGGAGTTGTAACTTCAGTTAAGTCTGAAAAAACTGTAACTGTTGAAGTTGAAAGAACTTTTCAACATCCTGTATATAAAAAGATTGTCAGGAAGAAGAAAAAATATCTTGCACATGATAATGAAAATAAATGTCGTCTTGGTGATGTTGTTAATATGAAATTAGTTAGACCATTAAGCAAGAATAAAAATTGGTTAATAACTGAAATCATTTCTTCTAAACCAGGGGAAGATGGAGTTGAAAAATGATTCAGATGCAAACAAGACTGAAAGTAGCTGATAACTCTGGTGCTAAGTCAATTATGTTTATTAGAGCACTTGGTGGAGCAGTTGGAAAGGTCGCTCATATTGGTGATATCTTTGTAGGTGCGGTAAAAATTGCAGAACCTAATTCAAAAATTAAAAAGGGTGAAGTTGTAAAGGCTGTAGTTGTAAGAACTGCTTATGAATCAAGAAGAAAAGATGGCTCTTATATCAGATTTGCAGATAATGCAGCTGTTTTAGTAAAAGATGATAAAGAACCAATTGGTACAAGAGTTTTTGGACCAGTTGCAAGAGAGCTTAGAGAAAAAAAGTTTATGAAGATAGTTTCACTGGCACCGGAGGTAATATAAGATGAATAGTACAAAGCTTAAAATTGGTGATCAGGTTATAGTAAAAAGAGGGAAAAAGACTGATAAAGGTAAAACAGGAAAAGTATCAAGTATTCTTTTACATAAAAATAGAATTATTGTTGAACAGATACATATTTTAAAAGAATATGTAAGAGCTAATCCACAAAAAAATATTCAGGGTGGCATTGTTGACAGAGAAGGTGCTATTCCAATATCAAGCGTTATGTTTTATTGTAAAGATTGTGAACAGGGTGTTAGAATAAACATCAGTATTAAAGATAAGAAAAAAACACGCATTTGTAATAAATGTAAAGTTGCTCTTGATTAGGTCTTTGGAGAAAAAAATGAACAGAGTATATGAAAAATTTAAAAAAGAAACAAGGGAAGAGTTAAAGAAGGAACTTGATCTTAGTAATATTATGTTAGTACCAAAACTTGAAAAAATAATTGTTAATTCAGGTGTTGGAGAGGCTACTCAGAATGTTAAATTAATAGATAAAGTTGTTGATGAATTAACAATTATTTCAGGTCAAAAACCGGTAATAAGAAAAGCAAAAAAATCTATTGCAACATTTAGGTTAAGAGAAGGACAACCTATTGGAGTATCTGTTACTCTTAGGGGTGAAAGAATGTATGATTTTTTTGACAGATTAGTTTCAATTACAATTCCAAGAATCAAAGATTTTCATGGTATTTCACCTAAATCTTTTGATGGTAGAGGTAATTATACCTTTGCGTTAAAAGATCAACTGGTATTTCCTGAAATAGATTATAATAAAGTTGAAAAAACTAGAGGGATGTCAATAACTATTGTAACATCCGCAACCAACGATGATTATGCAAGGGCATTATTAAAGAAAATGGGAATGCCTTTTTCTAAATAGGAGGAATAATGGCTAAGAAATCAACTATTGCGAAGGCATTAAAACCAAAAAAATATAAAGTAAGAGTAGGAACTAGATGTAGATTATGTGGAAGATCAAAGGCAGTTTATAGAAAATTTCAAATTTGTAGATTGTGTTTTAGAGAGTTAGCCCTAAGAGGCGAAATTCCAGGTATTACTAAGGCATCCTGGTAAGGAGAAATTATGAGTCACACAGATCCAATTGCAGATATGTTAACAAGAGTAAGAAATGGGCTAATGGTTGAAAAATCAGATGTTGCAATGCCTACTTCTAAGATTAAAATTGAAATTGTTAAGCTACTAAAGAGTGAGGGTTTTATTAAGGGATACAAATTAGACGAAAGTTCATTTCCTTCTCAACTGATAGTAGATTTAAAATATGACGGAAAAAAACCTGTTATAGATGGAATAAAGAGAATATCAAAACCTGGTAGAAGGGTTTATGCTGATATTGAAAATATACCTGTTGTATTAGGTGGTCTTGGCGTAGCTTTTATTTCAACTTCAAAGGGTATTATGACCGGAAAAAGTTGTAGAAAAAACAATGTAGGCGGTGAAGTACTGCTTCATGTTTGGTAAATGGGAGATAAATTATGTCAAGATTAGCATCAAAACCAATTGTGCTTTCTGGTTCAATCAAAGCAAACGTTAAAGATAATGTTATTTTAGTTAAAGGGCCAAAGGGTGAATTGAGTATTAAAATATTAGAAGGTGTAGAAGTTAAAGTTGAAGAAACTAACCTCTGGGTTAATAGAAAAACTGATTCCGATAAACCTTTTCAAGGTTTAGTTTGGAGTCTTATAAATAATGCTGTTTTAGGTGTTGAAAAAGGTTTTTCAAAAAAACTTGAAGTTCATGGTAAAGGTTGGCGTTCAACTGTAAAAGGGGATTCAATAAATCTTCAGGTAGGATTTTCACATCCTGTTGATTATAAACTTCCAAAAGGTGTGACTGCTACTCAGGAAAATCCTGGTTCGTTTGTACTCCATTCTTTTGATAAAGCTTTATTGGGTCAGACAGTTGCAAATATTAAACGGATTAGACCGGTTGAACCTTATAAATTAAAAGGTATCAGGGTTGAAGGTCAACATCTGAGACAAAAAGTAAGAAAGACAGCAGGAGTTTAGTATGATAACACCAAAGTATATTGTAAAAAAAAAGAGAAAAAAAAGAATTAGAAACCGTCTTAGAAGTATGATGGTTGGTACAGCATCTAAGCCAAGAATGATGGTCACAAGAACTAATAAGTATCTTTATGTGCAAGTTTTTGATGATGAAAATGCAAATGTAATCGCAACTGCATCAACTCTTGAAAAAGATTTAAAACCAAATCTTAAAAGCACTAAAGATAAAGATGCCGCAAAATTACTTGGAAAAGTTATTGCCGAAAGACTGAAAGAAAAGAAAATAGAAAGCGTAATTTTTGATAGAAATGTTTATTTATTTGCAGGTCGTATTAAGCTTGTTGCTGATTCTGCAAGAGAAAATGGAATTAAGTTTTAAGGAGAACGAAGTGCAAATAACTGAAAATACAGAAGAATTATTTGAAGAAGAAGTAATTTCTATTCGAAGGGTAACAAAGGTTGTTAAAGGTGGTAAAAACCTCCGGTTTTCAGCAGCAGTTGTAGTAGGAAATAGAAATGGAAAAGTAGGGTTTGGAATGGGTAAGGCTCAGGAAGTTCCTCTTGCTATTAAAAAAGCAATTGCAGCAGCAAAGAAAAATCTTATTGAAGTTCCTATATTAAATGATACTATTTCATATTATAATATTGGAAAGTTTGGTTCAGGAAGAGTTGTATTGAGACCAGCTTCACCTGGAACAGGAGTTATCGCTGGTGGTGCAGTTCGTGTTATTATGGAACTTGTAGGAATTAAAAATATTCTTACAAAGAGTATCAGAAGTAAAAACATACTTACAGTAGCTCAGGCAACAATTGATGGACTGAATACTTTAAAACATCCAGATACAATCAGATCAAAAAGAAATCTGAACGAGGAAGAATTATGGCAGTAAAAAAAGAGGAATTTAAAATGTTGAAAATTAAGCTGGTAAAAAGTATCATAGGTCGAACACAAAAGCAGAGAGCTATTGTAAAAGGCTTAGGATTAACTAAATTACAATCAGAAGTTTTAAGAGAAGATCGTCCTGAAATTAGAGGAATGATCAATAAAATAGTTTTTATGCTTGAAGTTACGGAGGTGAAGAAATGATATCTCTCGCAAATCTAAAACCTGCAAAGGGTGCAATTAAAAAAAGAAAGAGAATTGGAAGAGGTCCTGGGTCAGGATTTGGCAAAACTGCCGGAAAGGGTATGAATGGACAAAAATCCAGAAGTGGATATGCACGAAAAAGAGGTTTTGAAGGTGGTCAGATGCCATTAGTAAGACGTATTCCTAAAAGAGGATTTACAAATATTTTTAGAGTTGAATATAATGTGGTAAATCTTGCAAAATTAGAAGCTTTAGGATTGGAAGAGGTTACTCTTGCAGACTTTTATACTAAAAGACTGGTTACAGATAAAAACTTAAAGATTAAAATTCTTGGTGATGGTGAAATAACAAAAAAAATTAAGATTCATGCTCATAAGTTCTCAAAAACTGCTTTGGCAAAGATTGAGAAAGTTGGCGGTGAAGCTATAATTTTATAAGAGGAGTTGTAAGTTGATTACATTTTTTAGAAATATATTTATTGTACCAGAGTTAAGAAAGAGGATAATTTTTACTTTCTTAATGCTTGCAGTTTACAGAATAGGATCACAAATTGTTATACCAGGTATTAATATGGAAGCCTTGGCTGAGTTTTTTGAACAACAAAAATCTGGTATTTTAGGTTTTATAGATATGTTCTCTGGTAGAAATATGTCAAGAATGACTATTTTTGCTCTTGGAATTATGCCATATATCAGTGCTTCTATTATACTGCAATTATTACAGGTTGTTTGGCCTTATCTTGAGAGAATTTCAAAAGAGGGTGAACTTGGTAAAAAGAAGATAACACAATATACAAGATATGGTACTGTTGTAATATGTGCAATTCAGGCTTTTGGTATTGCTATCGGACTTGAAAAGATGATGAGTGGTAATGTTGTACTTAATGCTGGGTGGGGATTTAGGTTTCTGACAGTTATTACTTTAACAACAGGAACAGTTTTTATTATGTGGCTTGGTGAACAGATATCAGAAAGAGGTATTGGAAACGGTATTTCGTTGATAATTTTTGCCGGTATCGTAATTGGTTTAGTTCCTGCAACACTTGGAGTTATTGAAAAATTAGGTAATGGTGAAATGACCATTATTACAGTTATACTAATGCTTGCAATAATGGGTGCAATTATTGGATTTATTGTTTTTGTTGAAATGGGACAGAGAAGAATTCCTATTTCTTATGCAAAAAGAATTCAGGGTAGAAAAATGCTTGGAGGTCAAAGTACATTCTTACCTCTAAAGGTTAATACCGGTGGAGTTATTCCAATTATTTTTGCTTCTTCTGTAATTGCTTTTCCTGGAACAATAGCAAGTATATTCAGAGGTAATGCAATTGCAGATTGGATAACAAGACAGCTTAGTCCAGGTATGCCTTTTTACGATTTATTATTTGTAACCTCGATTATATTTTTTACTTTTTTCTATGTATCTATTATCTTTAATCCAACTGATGTTGCGGATAATTTAAAGAAAAATGGTGGATTTATTCCTGGTATTAGAGCTGGTAAAAACACATCTGATTATATTGATAAGGTATTGTCAAGATTAACATTTATTGGTGCTATATACCTTGCTTTAATTGCACTAGTACCTGAAATTTTTATGAATGGATTTAAAGTTGCAGAGATACCATTTATTGGGGGTGTATTATATTCTATACTTCCTGAATGGATTTCAACAGGTATGGGATTGAATTTCTATTTTGGTGGTACTTCTATTCTTATCGTAGTTGGTGTTGCAATGGATACTGTACAGCAGATTGAAGCACAGTTGACTATGAGAAATTATGAGTCTTTTTCAAAAAAAGGGCGAATGAAGGGCAGAAAATAAAGGAATTAATGTTGTGATTATTCAAAAATCAGAAAATGGTCTTAAAATAATGCGTGAAGCAAATAGGATCATTGCCATTATTCTTAGTGAGATAGAGGCTAAAATTAAGCCTGGTGTTTCAACCTATGAATTAGATAAATGGGCTGAAGATAGAATCCTTAGTTTACATGCGCTGCCTGGATTTAAAGGTTATGGTAGTAAAACTAAGAAATTTCCTTCGACCCTTTGTACTTCTATTAATTACGAAGTTGTTCATGGGATACCTTCAAAACAGCGCATTTTAAAAGAAGGTGATATCATTGGTATAGATGTTGGCTCTATTTATAAGGGATATTACGGTGATGGCGCTAGAACCTATGCAGTTGGCAAAATTGACGATAGAAAAGCAAAGTTGATGGATGTATGCAAAAAATCTTTATTTGAAGGGATTAAGGCTGCAAAGATAGGAAATAGAGTTAGTGATATATCTAATGCAATTGATAAGGCTGTAAGAAAACATGGTTTTGAAATAGTAAGAGATTTGACAGGACATGGTATTGGAAAGGATTTGCATGAAGATCCGCAAATACTTAATTATAATAATGGAAAAAAAGGACCAAAATTGAAAAAAAATATGACACTCGCAATTGAACCAATGATAACCGATGGCGGTTATGATGTAGAAACATTAGATGATGGCTGGACGGTTATAACTACAGATCGGAGCGACTCTGCACATTTTGAACATACTATTGTTGTTAGAGAAAATGGTCCTGAAATTTTAACGAGACTATAGAAGAGATAATTATGGCAAAAGATAAAGATGTAGTTGAAGCAAGAGGAGTTGTTATAGAAACTTTACCAAATGCGATGTTTCTGGTTGAGTTGGAACAAAACCATCATAGAATCTTTGGACATCCATCAGGTAAGATGAGAAAAAACAATATTAGAATATTACCTGGAGATAAAATATTAATGGAAATTTCACCCTACGACATAACAAGGGGTAGAATTATTTATAGATTTAAATAGGAGAATAAAATGAAAGTAAGAGCTTCTGTAAAAAAAATATGTAATAAATGCAGGATTATAAAAAGAAAGGGCGTGATCAGAGTTATATGTATTGATCCAAAGCATAAACAAAGGCAAGGGTAAAGGAGGAAAAATTGGCAAGAATAGCAGGTGTAGAAGTACCGAATAATAAGAGGGTAGAAATTGGTCTAACTTATATTTTTGGAATAGGGAGATCTAAATCACTAACTATATTGGATACTGTTAAAGTTGACAAGGATAAAAAAGTTAAAGATCTTAGTTCGGATGATTTGGCAAGAATAAGAAAGTTTATTGATGACAGTGTTATGGTTGAAGGTGATCTCAAAAAAAGTATAAGTCAGGATATTAAACGACTTATGGAGATTAACTGCTATAGAGGAAGAAGGCATCAAAGGGGACTTCCTGTTCGTGGACAGAGAACAAAAACAAATGCCCGTACTAGAAAGGGACCACGTGGTTCTATGATTAAGAAAAAAAAATAAGGCAGAATATATATAAACATTTTGTGGAGGAATTAAATGGCTAAGAAAGTTGAAAATAAGAAGAAGAAGAAAAAAGAAAAAAAGATAGTACCGCATGGTAAAATGTATATTCATGCTACTTTTAATAATACTATCATAACTATTACTGATATGGATGGTAATGTTTTAACCTGGGCAGCAGGTGGTGGAGTTGGATTTAAAGGTTCAAGAAAATCAACACCTTTTGCGGCACAGCTTGCATCTGAAAAAGTATTGAAAGAAGCTGAAAGTTTTGGTATCAGAACACTTGATATTAGAGTTAAGGGACCTGGTGCAGGAAGAGAAAGTGCAATTAGAAGCGTTGGTAGTACAAATTTTAAAGTAAAAACAATAAAAGATATTACTCCAATTCCACATAATGGTTGCAGACCAAAAAAGAAGAGAAGAGTATAAGGAGAATCATTAATGGGAAAATATAACGGACCCCTTTGCAGACTTTGTCGTGCTGAAGGAACAAAACTTTTTTTAAAAGGCAAAAGATGTTTAACTGAAAAATGTTCTTTAGATAGAAGAAATTACCCTCCCGGTCATAGAGGAGCAAGAGTTTCTTTTAAAAAATCTAATTATAAAAGTCAATTAAGAGAAAAGCAGAAGGTTAAAAGATTTTATGGTGTTGGTGAGAAACAGTTTAGAATATTTTTTGCCAAAGCCTCAAAACAGAAAGGTATTACAGGTGAAAACCTTCTAAGAATGCTTGAGTTAAGATTAGATAATGCCTTATATAGAATGAATTTTGCTTATTCAAGAACACATGCAAGACAGATGATTAAACATGGTCATATTACTGTAAATGAAAAAAAAGTATCTATCCCTTCTTATTTATTAAAAAAAGATGATGTAATATCATTTAAAGAAAAAGCTATGAAGAATGAGAATATAAAAGGAATGTTAGAAGAGGTAAAAGGATTGGTAGATGTACCTGGATGGCTTCTGGTAGATATTGAAAAACTAACGGGTAAGGTAAATGTTTTACCAGTTAGAGATGATATTTCATTAGAAATTGAAGAGCATCTTATTGTTGAATTGTATTCAAAATAGGGAGTATATAATGGAACTAAATTATCAGAGACCTCGAATACTTGAGGTTGAAGAATTAACAGGACAATACGGTAGATTTGTTGCTGAACCTTTTGAAAGAGGTTATGGAAGTACAATTGGTATCGCCTTAAGAAGAGTATTATTATCTTTGGTTGAAGGATATGCAATAACTGCAATAAGAATTGAAGGTGTTTTACATGAATTTTCTTTGATACCCGGTGTTTTTGAGGATGTATTGAATATCATTTTGAATTTAAAGGCAATTCCTTTTAAATTAAAAGATGTTGATTCAAAGATTATTAAAATAGAAAAAAAAGGTGCCGGTGAAATTCTATCCGGTGATATTATAGTTGACGGAGATGTAGAGATTTTAGACAAAACTGTTCATATTGCACATCTTGAAGAAAATGCTTCTTTTAATGCTGAAATAGTATTAAAAAAAGGTGTTGGCTATAAACTGGCAGAACAAAATTTTGATGAAGAGTTATCTATAGATTTCATTCCAGTTGATTCTAATTTTAGTCCAATTGATAAGGTTAAATATTCTATTATACCTGCAAGAGTTGGAAAAAAAACAGATTATGAAAGGTTAATCGTTGAAGTATGGACAGATGGTAGTATTTCACCAAGAGAAACAGTCTCTATTGCTGGTAAAATTTTAAGAGATCATCTCGCTATATATCTGAATTATCAGGATACAGATATCGTTATTCCATCTATTGAACAAACTTCTGAGTTTGCAATTGAAAGTAAATCTGACCTTTTAGAAAAGAATGTTGAAGCAATGGGATTGTCAGTAAGGGCTTTAAAATGTTTAAAAAGACTTGGGGTTGACTATATATTCGAGTTAATTGAAAAGTCTGAACATGAATTATTAAATTCAAAGAATTTTGGAAAAAAATCTCTGGAAGAAATCATTGTCAAACTTCACGATTTAGAACTATCTCTTGGACAGAAGATACCTGAAGCTTTAAGAGAAAATATATTGGCAAGATTAGAAGCACTTAAAGCCGAGGCAATAGAAGAAAACAGTTAGAATAGTTGATTAAAAGGACAAAAAGGAGCAAAAATGAGACATTTAAAATCTGGATATAAATTGGGCAGAAACCCATCGCAACGAAGAGCTTTACTACGTAGCTTAACTGGAAGTGTTATTGAACGGGAAAGAGTCTATACCACAATAGCTAAAGCAAAGGCAGTCAGACCTCTTGTAGAAAAAATGGTTACCTTAGGTAAAAATGGTGATTTATCAAGCAAGAGAAGAGCTTTGGCATATTTATTTAAAAGAAAAACCGTTCATACTCTTTTTGATGAAGTAGCGCCTAGATTTATGGATAGAGAAGGTGGATATACACGTATAATAAAAGCAGATTTCAGAAAGGGTGATGGTGCTGAGATGGCTTATATTGAATTTGTTGATTATAAATACGATTTAAAGGATGCTAAAGCTAAGGCTAAGGCAAAAGATAAGAGTAAGAAATAAACAAAAAGCGGGCATAGCTCAATGGTAGAGCGTAAGCTTCCCAAGCTTGAGGTTGCGGGTTCGATCCCCGTTGCCCGCTTTTGAAGAGAGGGAAATTATGGGTGTATGGAGTAGCAAAAATGATATTCAGAATGATAGTAGTATTGTAACTGGAAGTAGTTTCTCACAAAAAAAATCAGTAATTGGAAAAACAATAATTATTAACGGTGAAGTTGAATCTGATGAAGAGATACTTGTTGAAGGAAGAATAGAAGGACTTTTAAAAGCCAAAGGATTAGTTGTTGTAGGAAAAAATGGTGTCGTTGATGCAGAAATCGAAGCTACTGAAGTTATTGTTATTGGTAAGGTTAATGGTAATGTAAATGGTGTTAAAAAAGTTGAAATAAAGCCTGATGGTATTGTAAATGGTAATATAACATCACAAAGAGTTGTGCTTGCCGAAGGTGCAATTTTCAAAGGCAGTATAGATATGTCTTCCAGAGAAAATTAAAAATACAAAAAGCAATTAATGTTTTTAAGATTAATATCTAATCTTTCTATTATACAATATTTTAAATTCAAATGTTTTTAATCTTAGAAACAAAATCTAATTCTGCATCAAAAAATATGGCAATTGATGAGTATCTTTTTAATTATTGCCAGACAAATAAAGCAGGGTTTTTGAGGATTTACTCCTGGGATAAACCTAGCTTTTCGTACGGAGTATCTCAAAAAACCCAAAAAGCAATTAATCTTGACTATATAAAGCAGAATAATTATTCTTATATTAGAAGAATAACAGGTGGAAAAACAGTCTTGCATAATGATGAAATAACTTATTCAGTGATTTCTTCAGAAGATATTTTTTATGCAGATAATGATTTGTATAAATCATATATGTTAATTGCAAAGGTATTGGTAGAAGCTTTAAATTTAGTTGGTATTGATGCATATTTATCCAAAGGCAGTCCGCCGAGACTATCAAAGACAAATATGCCCTGTTTTTCTTTTCCAACTCCTAATGAGATTGAATATAAAGGGAAAAAGCTTATTGGTAGTGCTCAAAAGAGGAATAATAAAGCCTTATTGCAACATGGTTCTATTCCTTTGTCTATGGATTATAGTATGTACGCTGATGGCGCAAAATCCAATATAAGACTATTAGAAAAGACGATGATACCTTTAAATGATATAAAAAATTTAAAAAAAGGTGTATTAATAAATTCAATAGTTATAAGTTTTGAAAAATTTATAAGAGGGAGTTTTGATGAATTTCAATTTTCAAATAGCCAAATTGAAGAAATTAGCCAAATTGAAAAAAAATATAAATCAGAAGAGTGGAATTATCTCATCTAAGTATATTTCAATACTATTTTTTTTAATTCTATTTAATTTAATGCTGCCATTAATAGCTATAGAAAAAAAGTTTGAAATTCAATTTTTTGCAACTAATTTACGAGAAGAATTAAATTATAATAAAATAAAAGATTATAATATTGATAAGATTATTATTAGAACTTTTCAGAACAAAGATGAGCCCAAAGGGCTTTTATTTAGAAATACAAGCTATAATTTGATTGACCCTTTACTGGAGAATCTGCTTATAGAAAAAAATATTGAAAAAAAGTTTTCAGAAGTTCCAAAATTATGGGCATGGATGATAACAAGAAATTTTAACTGGATATCAAATGTTAGTTTATTTGATTATAAGTATAACATAGGTAGTTTAGAACGTATTAAAAAATACGATCTTTTCAATAAAAATGCAGTTCAAAAAATTATTGGGATATATAAAGAAATTGCAAAAAACAAAGTTGATGGTATTCTCATACAGGATGATTTAATTATAAAATATAATGAGGGAATGTCAGAGAATGGAACAAAAGAATTTGAAAGAGTTACTGGTATTCCTGCAAATATGCAAAAAATGATAAAGAAAGGAAATTATTATAATAAAGAATGGGTAAAGATAAAAAAAAATAAAACAATAGAAATTTTGTCAAAAATAATTAAGGAAGTTAAACAAATCAATCCTGATATTAAAATTGGTATGAATGTATATTATGAGACACCATTATTTATAGAAAATGCGGAACAATGGTATTCGCATAATTTAAAAGAGTTGGTAAAAACAGATATTGACTATATATATTTAATGTCGTATCAGAGACAGATAAAAGATGAAATGAAACTTTCTGAAAAAGAAAATAAAAAATTATTTAAAAAAATTGTCACTGAAGCCTTTAAAATTGCTAAGGAAAAACTCATAGTCAAAATACAGGTTTATGACTGGAAGAGTAAAAAGAGAGTTTCAAAAAGAGAAATTAAAAATTATATAAAACTTATACCAAAGGAAGTAAAAAGAATTTGTTTTACTCCGGTTAAATTAAAGGATATAATATTTATTAAGAAAATAATAAGAAAGATTAAATAGAGGCTAATAGATGAAAAATAAAAAACTAAGTGTGAAAATTGGAGATGTTTTGTTTAAGTATAGATCTTTTACTCCAATTCCATTAATTATTATTGTGTTAGTTTTTTTTAAGCCTGGAAATTATGGTGATGAAACAAATTTATTAATTACTATTGCTGGAATATTAATATCTATAATAGGTGAATTAATAAGGATAATGTCGGTAGGGTTTTCATATTTTGGGACATCAGGTAGAGAAAATTATTTAAGGGCAGAAAACTTAAATATAAGTGGAATTTATTCAATTGTCAGAAATCCTCTATATATAGGCAATGTGTTAATGTTTAGTGGTTTATTAATTGTTTATTTGAATATTTATGCATTAGGACTTTTTGTTTTTTTTCTTCTTATTCAATATCACTTTATTATAAAATCTGAAGAAAACTACCTTAAGGGTATTTATAAGGAAGAATATGCAAATTATTGCAAAAATACAAATAGTGTTTTTCCAAAGTTTTCAAAATTTGTGAAGCCTGAATTGTATTTTAACTTAAAAAAAATAATCTTTAAAGAAAATGACTCTATTTTCAATATGGCAATAATGTTTATAATACTTTTAGCCTTAAGAGAAAAAACATTTTCAATATATTATATTATTATAATAAGCATTTTTGTTATGATTTATATTTCAATTAAAATATGGAAAAAAAAAGGAAATATTGACATAACAGATAGACGAAGAAAATAATTTATTTACATTTGGTGATATTGTTCCAGAGTTTAATCCGTCTTTTAAATCAAATAAACATAAAACATGGGTAAACAATCGTTTGCCTTTTTTTTGTTGACAAAAT
>JAOZTV010000552.1 GCA_029939015.1 Candidatus Aminicenantota bacterium | reverse complement strand
CAACATTTTCAATAAAATAATTTAGATTTGCAACCATTATATTTTCCTTTATTTGATATGATTCATTAACAGGGGCAATAACCCAAGCCTTTTTTATACCTAAATCTTTTAATGTAATCCAAAACCCTTTTGAAACAGTTGGTGATGCAGAGGCTTTACATTCAATAGGAATAATTTGGTTTCCTTTTTCCATTATCAAATCAATTTCTGCACCTCCTGCCGATCTATAAAAATAAAATTTAAAATCTGTAAAATGAGATATTAAATTCTCAATAACAAAACCTTCCCAAGAAACACCAAATATAGGATTCCCAAATAAGTCCTCTTTGTTTCCAATATCAAGCAAAGCATGCAAAAGGCCTGTATCTCTAATATATACTTTAGGTGATTTAATTAGTCTTTTTTTTATATTTTTTTCATAAGGTAATAATACTCTCAAAACATACGTTTGCTCAAGTATATCAAGATAATTTCTAACAGTATGAGCACTTACTCCTAACGCACTTCCAATTTTCGCACCATTAAATATCTGCCCATGTACATGTGCAATCATCATCCAAAATCTTTGTAATTTTTTAGGTGGGATATTAAAACCAAGTTGCGGAATATCTCTTTCCAAAAATGTTTTTATAAAATTCTTTCTCCAATTTAAACTTTCTTCTTCATCTTCTGCTAAAAAGCTTCGTGGAAAACCGCCTCTTAACCAAAGCTTCCAAAAGTCATTTTTATTTGTATAATCAATGATTTCATTATAATATAAAGGCGTTAATTCAATATAGGATATTCTTCCTGCAAGTGTTTCTGCACTTTGTTTTAATAAGTCTATTGAAGCAGAACCAAGTATTAAAAACATACAATTTTCAGCTCTCTCATCAATAATTGACCTTAAAGCTCTAAAAATTTCTGGTTTTTGTTGTATCTCATCAAAGCATACAAATTCATCCTTATGGGCATTAAAAAAAAGTTCTGGATCATCAATTTTTCTTAAATCAGAAAGTTTTTCCATATCAAGATATATAGAGTTGCTAAAATCTTGCATAATCTTTTTTGCCAAAGTTGATTTACCACATTGCCTAGGACCTAAGATTGCTACAGCCGGATTGTTCTTTAATCGTTTTTTAATAACATTAGATATATACCGTTTTATATAAATTTCCATATTCCCTCATAATACATATTACAATAATAAACCTAAAAAATCAACAGTTAACTATGTAAATCGGAAGTCCAACTTCCGATTTACATAGTTAAACTATCAAATAAATCGGATTTACAGCTTAATATGAATTGACTTTGTTGAAGAAGTATGTGACATTCTCTAAACTCTTTCCAATTAACGCGTTTCGTGCCAGGCGCGAATGTTTGTTATAAAACAACAGAAGACATTCTTTTTAAATATTTTATATTAAAACCTAAATTGATCGTTTTGTCTTGGTTGTAATA
>JAOZTV010000231.1 GCA_029939015.1 Candidatus Aminicenantota bacterium | reverse complement strand
ATTGCCGCTTGTATGGCAGAACAAATAACGGGCTTAAGCTGGGAAGTTTTAATGAAAAAACGTTTATTCAATCCTTTGGGGATGTCGTCGGCAGGATTTGGTAATCCAAATATTGCCAAATCAACTGCTCAGCCTTGGGGCCACAAAAAATTTTTATGGAAATGGTGGCCAAGCGAAGCTTATTATGATGAAGCAATCGGACCTGCTGGTAGGGTCCATTGTAGCATAGCTGACTGGGCTAAATTTCTTTCTCTTCAATTAATGGAAGAAAATTCTATTCTAGATAAAAAATATTTGAATAAATTAATTGAACCTGAACCTGTTGGCAGCCGCTTCTATGCCGGTGGCTGGGCTGTTGCAGAACATGCCTGGGCAAAAGGAATTACCCTTAACCATAACGGCTCCAATGAAATTTGGTATGCTGCAGTTTTAGTCACCCCAAAATTAGATAGAGCATTTGTGGTGGCTACAAATTCGTGTGATTTTGGTTCTACTCCTGGTATTTGTACTGAGATAATGAAAAAGTTGCTTAGGGTGGAATTGAATTTAGATAGTAAATAAGGACTCGCGTATAAATAAAGAAAAAAACAAACAAAAAAGTGTTCGGTTTTGGATAAAGTTTGTTCGAAAACGGACAGACGTTGACGAAAACATGCCAACTTTTTTGGAATGATGCACTTTAATGTTCTGGCATCAAAATTGCCTAAGAAATTATGTCATATTTAAGGAGAATGGAAATTATGGTAATAAAAAACCTGATGAACTATATAAAATTAATTTTATCGAATCTATTTGCGCTTTACCGAAAAAAAGGTTTTTTTCCTAATTAAATCTGATATAGTCAATTTGGAGGATCTATATGAAAGCAAAAGTATGGATGTATATTGGGTGAATGCCAGGGTTATTGATAAATTTAGGCAAAAGTCTTTAATCCAACAAAAAGGATGAAAGTCATTTTGTATCAAAAGAGCAATAATCTGCAATACATATACTTTTATAATTTGTATTATCTAATACTGAGGAGTTAATATGTCTATCAAACAAACTATTATAGTAAAAACTGGAAAAAAATATTCATTTATTAATATGAGTGATATAAATTGGATTGAATCTGATAATGGATATCTGAAAATCCATTTAGATGATTCATATTATATTGTTACAATGACTTTAAGCAATATCAAAGAAAAAATAAATTCCAATAATTTTATTCGGATTAATCGTTCAAATATAATAAATATATCAAAAGTAAAAGAGATGGTAGCTACAGAAAAGACTAATGATTATAAAGTCATTTTAAAAGATAAAACTATATTAAAATGGGGAAGAAGGTACAGGTCAAATTTTCCTGCAAGCCTTTTAATAACATAAAGAAGGGGGAATTGCATCTATGAAAAATAATAAACTAAAAAGAGAAGAAAAAAAATATATTAAAAACAAAAAACATGAATCTGCCTTAGATTCAATTATATTAGACTATTTTCAGCAAAACATAATAAAAAGCAATAATTCATTTAAACAGTTTGTTGGTTTTTTTGAGAAAAGAATCATTTTGTCTGCATTGGAAATAACAAATGGAAATCAAAAAACTGCCTGTGCACTTTTGGGTATAAATTCAACTACCTTAAATGAAAAAATAAAAAAAATTGGAATCCTTAAAACTGATTATCATTTTAATATATTAAATATTGTTGAAATGAAATTAAAACAAATTGAAAACAAATAATTCATAATTTTGTATTAAATCCAAATATATGAATGTTTTTGATTCTGATTTTAATTATATCAAAATCAGTAAAAAACTCCTGCTTAATGTAAAGCGGAAAAACTTGCAACTTAGAGTGTATTTTAAACAACTAAGGCTTTTTGTATTAATATTTAATCTAAATGGAATCTAAAATGCATAATATATATTTGAAATAAAAATGCATTAAGGAGGAAATATGAAAATGCAAAAAACATTTTTTATAGTTTTGCTAATTGCTTTGCTATCAACATTTATGATGGCACAATCAAGCTCAGCTAAAATCACAGGTAAAGTTATTACAGCAGACGGGACTGCTATTCCCGGAGTTATGGTTACAGCAACCAACCCAAAAATGATTGGTAAAGCAATTGCCATTTCTGATGAAAATGGAATTTACCGTTTATTAAACCTACAGCCAGGTACATACAAAGTAACATATGAACTTGAAAGCTTTGCAACTATGGTAAGACCCAAAGTTGTTCTTTCTCTCGAACAGACCCTTAGAATTCCTATTACAATGGAACTCAAGAACTTAAAAGAGACTATTATTGTTGAAGGTTCAGCTCCACTAATCGATGTTAAGAGTGCAGCTCAGGGTATGACTTTAAATAAGGAAACATTCAAGTCATTACCAAAAGGGAGAGATTTTACTTCTTTAGTAACAGCTATTCCCGGTGTTTCAAATGAGCCATTACTTTCAGGTATCTCAGTTGACGGTGCTTCCGGTGCTGAGAACATGTTCTATATTGATGGCGTTGATGTTACAGATATAACAGATGGTGAACAGGGCCAGGCTGCTGCTTTTGATTTTGTTGAAGAGGTTCAGGTAAAATCTTCAGGTTATATGGCTGAATTCGGTGGATCACTCGGTGGTGTTGTTAGTGCCGTGACAAGATCCGGTGGTAATGAATTTCATGGTGATGTTATCGCATATTATAGTGGTACAGCATTAAATGGTACTCCAAGAGAAACTCTCTCATTAGACCTAAACGATACAACAAAGGCTACATATTATTCTGCTGAAGAACTTTATGGTGTTCCTGATAGTTCCAGAATTGAAACTGGTTTTAGTCTTGGTGGATATTTACTGAAAGATAAGATATGGTTTTTTGGATCATTATTACCAAGATTTACAAAATATACAAATGATGTCACCTATGTAGATGGTTCAGGGACAAAATCTCATGAGACAAAAACAACATCAATGAACTATATGTTAAAGATTACAGCTCAGATCATGTCAAATGTAAGATGGTCAGCATCATATTTAAATAACTTTTATAAACGAAGAGGTTATAATCCAAATGATATCGCATATAGCAATGCTAATAGATTAGCATGGGGACCATATGGTAACTATGATCAAGATTATGATGCATATGGTTATGATTGGCCAAATTATTCAGCATCAACTGCATTGGATATCACTATTGGAAATAACTCAATGTTAAATATCAGAGCGGGTATGTTTTATACAAATACTGAGAATTCACAGACACCAATCCCAACTATTCCTCTCTATAGATTTAAAGAATCATCAATGGGCGGATATTCACTAACAAATAACTTAATGTTCTCTGAAATTCCGGCTAATTTACAGCATACAACAGGTTGGCAGAATATGGGTTTCTTTGATTCACAGGCTCTTGTTAAAGATATCGCAGAAAAAAAATCAGTAAGTGGTGACTATACATTATTTTTTAATGCAGGTGGAGAACATTCGGTAAAACTAGGTGCCCAATTTGTAAGACAGGGACAGGATGTTGACTCTGCATGGCAGCAGCCTATAATTTATATTGGATGGGACAGATCAGCTATCGCATATGGTACAGATTATGGTAGAGGAACATACGGCTACTATGTAGCCAGAGGTGTTGAAAAAACAGGTGCATATGGAGATGTATTTAAAGCATATAGTAATAGAATAGCTTTATATCTTCAGGATTCATGGACAATCGGAGAAAAATTAACATTTAACTTCGGTGTTAGAACTGAATCAGAATATATTCCTTCATATTCAGATCATCCTGATTTTGCAGACGCTAAGCCAATCGAATTTAAATTTGGTGATAAAATTGCACCAAGATTTGGATTTGTATATGATGTTAAAGGTGATTCAAGCTTAAAAGTATTTGGTTCTTATGGACTATTTTTTGATGTTATGAAATTAGACATGGCAGCTGGTTCATATGGTGGAACAAAATGGAAAGATGCAGCATGGTCATTGGATGATTATGATTATACAAAAATCACAAAAGACAATCAACCAGGAACAGAATTATATATGTTTGATATGAGAATTCCTTCTTTTGACTCAACAGATTCAGGTATAAAACCAATGTCTCAGCAAGCTATTTCTCTTGGTGTAGAAAACAAACTTAGTGATGATCTTTCATTATCAGTAAGACTTGTTCAAAAACATCTCAGATATACTATTGAAGATGTTGGAGTTTTAACTCCAGAAGGTGAGCTTTATTTTACTACTAACCCGGGATTTGGTTGGTCAGTAACAGAAGCTAATGGTGGTAAATTTGATAATGCTTATCCAGATACACCAAAGGCTAAGAGAGAATACTATGCAGTTAATGTAGGACTCGACAAGAGATTTTCAAATAACTGGATGGGTGGAGTTTCATATACATGGAGCAGCTTGAAAGGAAACTATTCAGGTCTTGCAACATCTGATGAACCTGGAAGAAACGATCCAAACGTTGCAAGATATTTTGATTTATGGTATCTCGCTTTTGATAAAGAATTAAACGCAATTGACGGACCTCTTGCAACTGATAGGACTCATGTAATTAAAGCTTATGGTTCATATATATTTCCATTTGGTTTAACTGTTGGAACAGTTATCAACGTTATGAGCGGAACACCAGTGACAGAAGAATGGGTTCTAGGCGCAGAGATTTTCCCTTATGGAAGAGGAAATCTTGGAAGAACAGATATGTTTTATAATGCGGACATGTATGCAGAGTATAACCTGAAATTAGGAAAAGCTAACTTACAGTTCAGTGTTAACGTAACAAACATATTCAATTTCAATATTGCACAGAGAATTAATCCTCTTAAACACTTAGGTTCATTACCAATAACAGAAGAACAGGTTCTCTCATCAAACTGGGAGTATCCAAGTTCTGCAGTTCCAAATCCAATATATATGATGGAATCTGAATTTACAAGGCCAATCTCAGCTAGATTAGGACTAAAATTATCATTCTAATTAATTAGAGTGTTACTAAATTTATAAAAGGACCGCCCTTCTGGGCGGTTTTTTTCAGTTAATAGGAGAGAATGATTATAGCTTTTTATTAATTCGAGTTATTGACAAAATAATTTTTTCTTTTTATAATTTGTAAT
>JAOZTV010000020.1 GCA_029939015.1 Candidatus Aminicenantota bacterium | reverse complement strand
ATTAAATAAGTTAATGGTTTTATGTTTTTATATGTCAATTTCATTTAAAATTTACTGTCAACTGGCAATGAAATGATTACAATAGTGCCTTTTGTTTCCCCTGATTTTATTTCAATTTTTCCGTTATGCAATTCAATAATTCTTTTTGCTACAAATAATCCAATTCCTGTTCCTGTTTTTTTTGTAGAATAATCTTCTTCAAATAAAACTCCAACATCTGTTATCTTCAGCCCAACACCATTATCAGCAATAATAATGTTGATGAAATCATTTTTTAATAAAACTTCAATTTCAATTTTTCCTTCTTCTTTTTCAATTGCTTCAATCGAATTTAAAATAATATTTTTCAATAATTGAATTATCTTTAATTTGTCTATATACATATCAAACTTTTTTATGCTTTTTTTTATTTTAAAATTTATTGAAGCGTATGATTGTTGAAAGAAAACAATTTGATCTTCAATTAAAGAAATTATATCAACTTTTTTTTTATCCATATCATCAATATGGGACAGGTCTAAGAACCCTCGTGCAACTTTATTTAAGTGATCGGTTTCATTAATAATATACTTTACAGATTTTTCTATTACTTCATCATAATTTTCTTTTTTATCTTCAATAGATCTGAGAATCTGTTCTGCTGAAAGTTTAATTGGAGTTAAAGGATTCTTAACCTCATGTGCTACCCTTCTTCCAAGTTTTATAACAGTTTTCATCCTTGCAATATCTGAAATATTTTTTTTTTGCTTTTCAATTCCCGTTAACATTGAATTAAAGCCTCTATATATTGCTTTCAACTCAACTTCCGATGGTTCATTACTGATTTTATTCAGGCTACCTTTTTCAACTTCTGACATTTTTTTGTTCAGAAATATTATTGGAGCCATAAGTTTATTTCTTACAAACATCACTACTATTAATGAACCTAATAAAAGCAGAAAAAACAGAGAAATTATAAAATCAATACTTTTATCCTTACCAAAATTATAATCATTTTCATTAAATGCAAAATTTATACAAAATACATATTTATACACCTTAAAGAAAAGATTAAACCTATCCCCGACTTTCTCAATATAATAACTTTGTTTTTCACTCCCAAACTTTTCATAAGTACTCGATTTGAGAATAATTGGTATTTTAAATAAATCAACTTCTTTATAATTTGACGAAAAAAACATTTCATTTTCTAAATAAACGTGTATATCCTTATCTATAATATTGGCAGTAAAAAAAATATCATTTTGACTTAATTGCCCCCCACCTTCCAATAATTGTCCAATTAAATTCTGAGCAATTCTACCATTTTTCAACATCTTATTTCTAAAGTTTTTTTGACTTGTCTGGCTATTATAATTGACTGTAAAAATTGAAAACAAAATTATGCTTATAAGCGAGAGAAAGGTCAAAATAATAAAAATTCTACTTGAAAGAGAAGAATAAATAAATACAATTGTTTCTTTTTTAATTTCGTTTGCGGACATTATTAAGAAAATAATAATGAATAATAGAAATGTTTTAATTATTTCAGCAAACCATTCAATAAGTCTTCTTTCCGGTGAAAAAATTACAATACTAAGATCTCCTGCTAAGAACCTATAAGCCTCATATCTATTCTCCATAAAATCAAATTTAAACCATTTATTCTCATATTTTGTAATTTCAACTATATTAAGATTTATATTTAATGGGTTTTCAATTATTTTATGCCCTTTTAGTTTCAAATAGTTTAATTTAGCTTTTTTTAATCTCTTATCTAATCCAAATATAGTTAGTCCACTATTACGCAGAATCATTTCAGGTGAATTTAAGACCTGGATTACAATATAGCCTAAATGTTCGCTTTTATTATTTACATTAATCGAACCAAAGGAGACAGATAATTCTTTACCATATAATGTGCCTTCTGTATCTTCTGTTGTCCAAACGGGTAGTTCTAAGGTAGGAGTTAAATTAAGATATGGTATTTTATAAGAAAATTGACTTAATATTTTTTTGTCTTTATCTAATATATAAATACCTGATGCAATCTCTTCCTTTGAGGCAAGACTGCTATTCCAGATTTTTGCTAATATATTTTCGTTCCTACTTTTATTTGTTTCTTCAAAAAAAGAATTCAAATCAACATTTGATAATTCAAATTCTTCAATAATTTCCCCAATAACAAGCTTACTATAATTTTCCTGATTTAAAAATATTTTATTCAAATTAGTACTTACAAATTCTTTTTTTAGTTGATTAAAGCTTATACTGGTTAAGAAACTAACTAAAGTTGCAATCACCATAACATATAAAATTCTTCTTATTAAATCTGATTTATTTAAAATAATAATAATCAATATTGAAATAATAAATAATAATGATATGAAAAAGTTTAAATCAAATATAGTCCAATATAATATCAGAAAAACAATTTGTACTAATATAAATACAATTTTATTTTTAAATTTTAAAACATTATAGTTTCTCAAAACAATAAAAGGTAGAATAAAAATTGAAAACAGTGATGACATTAAAAACAAATATGAAATATCAAATGAAAACCCTGATATTGGGATTGTACTATTTTTTAATAAATATAAAGAGAACATTACTAATAAAGGAAATAAAAGATTAACTCCAATAAGAAATAAAAAATTTACTTTAATTTTTCTTATTATAATTGCAAGTATAAATAATAGCAAAATAATTATTGGAAATAATTGAAATATAGATTCGATATTAATTGAAAAAAAAGAGATAAATAAATTTTGAGTATTTATTTTCATAATAAAACTAAAAAGTACTACGAAAAACATAACCAATAAAATTATTTTTTTAAGCATAATTATTTTACTCTATATTCTAATTCCTCTCAAATAATATATTTTCCATTCAATTCCCTTTTCTTTTTGCATAAAAAAAACAAATTTATATACAATTTTTCCCCTGGTTAAGATATTTGTCAAAAAAAGATTCAAAGATTGCACTGCATAGGTATCATCTTCTTTATTCAATTTAATTAAATTCTGCATAGATGACCATTCAGTTTTATTAACCTTATAGTTTTTTAAAAAAACTGATAAATTTTCCGAAAAACTTTCACTTTTCACATAACCACTTTTAAGAAATGGCTTTTCCAGATTAATTGAAAGCATATTAGTACAAATATTTGAAAACTTTGAAAAATCTCCCGTTTCAATTGCATTCTGAATCGGCTGCATCAATAAAAAATTTTGAGCAATAGCAAGAAAGATTATTAATGTTTTCATTTATAAATAATAAATTCAAAGTCAGTACTTAAGATAAGAATGAACAGAATAACCTTTTAATTTATCTCTACCATTTAAAAATTCTAATTCTACTAAAAAATCTATACTAACAATATCCCCCTTTAACCTTGTAATAAGATTAGCGGCCGCTTTAGCAGTACCTCCTGTTGCAAGAAGGTCATCAATAATAACAACCCTTTCGCCTTCCCTTAAAGCATCAATATGAATTTCAAGCGTGTTCTTTCCATACTCAAGAGAATAATCCTCTTTAATACTCTCATAGGGCAGTTTTCCTGGTTTTCTAACCGGAATAAAACCACATCCAAGTTTATATGCCAAAGGAGCTCCAAATATAAAACCTCTTGACTCTATTCCAATAATTTTATCAATTTTTTTATCACGATATCTTTCTTCCATTTTATCAATTGCATAGGCAAAACCTTCTGCATCTGAAAGTAAGGTAGTAATATCCTTAAACATAATACCCTTTTGAGGAAAATCTGGCACATTCCTTATCAACTTATCTAAATCCATTATAACCTCCATAATAGTATATTCTCACTATATAAATATTAGAACTTTTAATCTTTTTTGTCAATTAAAAAATCAATAAAAAGTCTAATGATTATATGTATTTGAATAAAAGACATATCATGATTCAATCTCCTTTTTTATAGTTTCAATATACTCTTTTAATTCCTTTTCATTTGGTAGGTATAGTTTGTATTTACTTGCAAAGATTTGATTGTTTTCTTCTGGAAGAGTATATTTTATTAACATATCAGATTTATCCATTCCTAAAACAATGCCAATTGATTCTCAGAAAATTTGTTTTTCACTTTAAGTCCAAGAAATTCTAAAACATAAGGGTCTTTAATTATGTCAATAGGTTTTTCTATAAATTGTCCTTCTTTGGAAAGCCTTAATATTTCATCTTTTTTTTTACTTAATGCAACTCTTTCAAAAAGTGCTGAATCTATTTGTCTTTTAAACTCTGTCAATGACCATCTATTTACAGTACACTCTTTTTCGTAAAAGCCCCTTTTAATTTCATCATCTATACGGATTAGTACCAAATAATGCGACCAACTTAACAAAAAGTCATGATTGTATTTCCGCAAAGGTGTTGCGGAAATCTTATTGGAATAATTATTAATGCTTTTATTCTGGCTATAGACATAATAAAATTTCCTCATCCTTGACAAATTATCTTCTGAGAATCCCTTTCCAAATTCCTTATTAAGTTTAGCAGAAAGCTCTTTTAAAGTTTCTTTTCCATACTCTGCTCTCTCCTTCCCTTTTTGCTCATTTTCAAAAATAATCCTACCTATTTCAAAATAAGTATATACCATTGTTTTGTTTACAGTCTGAATAACATTGTTTTTTGCTTCTCTAAGAAGAATTTTTATCCTTTCATATATATTCTCTTCTAGTTTTTTTTTAATAATCATGTTTTCACCTTTTCATCCCATTTAGGACGATTATTTTTATCTTCAAATAAACACCACCCTTAGTATGAATGAATAATTATTACCATAAATAGAAAAAATTTTCAATAAAAATATTATAGTTTAATTTTTTTTTGATTAATATAGTATCTCACACAAAGACTTTTTGCATAAATACGTTTTGCATGAAGAATAGGAAAAAATATGACACAACACCTGAGATTAGAGGAGTTGATATCCAGCCAACGCTGATTTTGCCCAATATTCCATAATTCATATTCTTGCTGCCTTTTGCAATAACAATTCCGATAATAGCACCTACTACTGCTTGTGAACTTGAGACAGGTACGAGGGGAAAGGATGGTAAACTCATTGATTCTAAAAACAATTTCAAACCCTTTGATGCAAAAACAAAGAGAACAAGAGAACTTGACAAAACTACAGCCAATGCATCAATGGGAGATAATTTAAAAATACTATTTCCTACAGTTTCCATTACTTTTTTTGAATATGTAAATACACCTATTGCAATGGCGACTGAACCAATAAAAAAAAGTTGTTGTGTACCAGTTATTGAAAATAGACCATAGAAGTCATAGTTTTTAAATGGTGAAGTGGGTACAAAGACACCCATAACATTTGCAATATTATTTGCACCAAGACTGTATGACCCAAAGGCACCAACAATTAATAAACCCCATCTTGTTAAAGAATCAAGCCTGATAAGATGTATTTTTGATTTCTGCAAAAACAATTTAAAGGAAAAATATATAATAACACTAAATATAGCAGCTAATACTGGGCAAAAAACCCAAGTTGACACAATTTTTGTAAGTACTTTTTGATCTGTGGGAAGACCGGCAAACACATTCCAGCCTATTATAGCACCAACTATAGATTGAGAAGTTGATACAGGGAGTTTGAGTTTTGTCATAAAAAAAACAGTTATTGCCGCAGAGAAAGCCACAACAAAGGCTCCTGCAAGTTCATTTACAGAACCAAGTTTACCAAGAGTATGTGATGCACCAGCGCCACTTACAACAGCACCAGTCATCAAAAAAGACGCACAGATAACAGCTGCCGTTTTAAATTTAACCATCTTTGTGCTGACAGCTGTACCAAAAACATTTGCTGCATCATTTGCACCAAGAGACCAGCCGAGAAAAAGCCCACTTGAAAGAAAAAAAAGTATTGTTGTCATAAACTCCTTTTTATTACTGAAATTGCCAACCTTTCACAGACATCTTCTGCACCATCTGATAGCAAGGCAACTCTCTCTGCAAAATATCTGACCTGAACTTTCCAACTTAAACTTTCAATTTCAATAGAATCAAATGCCTTTCGTTTTATAGTATCTTCAAGCTTATCTGCTTCATGCTCAAAAAAGGAAACTTTATTTATATAGTCATTTACAACACTAATCTCTTTAAAAAATGCTCTTGCAGCCTTTACCATTTCCTCTACTGCATCTGCAGAGGCATCAACAAGTTTGACAAAATCTTCCGTTAGGAAATCAGGAATTAATGGTTTTTCTATATCAAAACTATTCAAAACTTTTTTTGCTGAATCTATTACATTATCACTGCTCTCAAGAAGTCCAAGTACATCACCTCTTGATTCTGGGATTAACATTTGTGCATATAATTTGACTTTAATTTGCTTCCTTAATCTATCTGCTAAATTTTCAAGCTCATTAATCTCAATAATTCTGGATACAATTTTTTCAGGTCTATCCTGTAAATAATCCTTAATACCTACCCGGAAAACCATAGAGGCCTTTGCGATTGTATCCCAGAAACCATCTATTTCTCCTATTAATTCTTTTGTTTTACCAATTATTTGCATTTAAAAAGCAGCATAAATTAAAACTCAATTGAGAAAGTGACATTTGGTACTACCATATCCATTCCATGAGTTCCAGGCATTCCTGTACCAACAAGATAATTCATTGGATCAACAAGTCTGTCATTACCATTCAGGTATTCAAGTGCAAAATCCAAATTGATTTTTCCTTTTTTATAACCAAAACCAATTGTATAAGCTGAATAAGCAATATTTGGAAGCATTATATTAAGTGTTTCGTTTGGAGATGGTGCATTATCAGTGTAAAACCCTGTTCTGAAAAACAGTGAATCTGAGATTTTATATTCTAAACCAATTTTAAAATCATAAGTATCTTCCCATTTTAAAGTAAATTCTGTACCTGCTTCCATCATTGTCCATGTTGGGTCTTCAAAACTAATAGGAATATTTACAAGCTTTTTCCAGTTTGTATATATAACATCAGCAGTTAACGTCAATTCATCATTGGGTTTAATAGCAATTCCTATTCCCACAAGCATTGGCCAGGTAGCTGTTCTTTCACCTTCTGATTCCGCAGACATTCCAAAATTAGCCAAAAATGGTGCATCAGCAGTACCATTGATTGTTGCAGTTACAGGTATTTTATAAACCATACCAATACTCAATTTATCACAAGGTTTAAACATCGCACCAAAAGTTCCACCTATAGCAATACCTGACATTGCCTCTTCATACTGAAAAAATGGCATAGATTCACCATCACCACCAGGTCTTTCCATTTCAAGATTGACATAATTAATATTTAAAGAAGCTCCAATTGAAAATTTATCTGATATTTTTAAGGCTGCAACTGGAGATACTGTAATCATAAATAATTTTGAATTCCAAGTATAATCAGTACCACCTGTTAATAATTTAAGATCGCTTCCTGACCATTCTGAACCAACTCCTGACGGAACATATCCAGCAATCCCTATAATAAGTTTATCCGATACAGGTTTATAATAAGCAATCGCACCCGATGGATACATTGAACCAATACTTGAAGTATCAGCCATGGTCATCCCCATCATTTCAAAATTATATGTTCCTGTTGGAATTATTGAAGTTCCAAAAAAAGTAAAACTTCCCTCTTCCATTTGTGTAAGTCCAGCAGGATTAAAGAAAACAGCACTAAAATCATCTGCAAGTCCTATAAAAGCAGTCCCCATGGCACTCGCCTTTGATCCAATTCCATTTAAACTCAGTCCATTTGCAAATAATCCACTAGTCATAAAAACAACTAATAATAATACAATAATTAATTTAAATTTACTCATAAAGCCTCCTAATTAGCATAATATCCAAACTGAGTACACCCATTTCAGATAAAATATAATTAAATTTTAATTATAAAACTATAAAGTATTATAGTTTAAAAAAAAAAATAAATCAAATATTTTTTAAATTCAACCTAAAATTTTCATCAAAATTGTAGCGAAATGTCCAAGATGTCCGTTATAACAAGTAAAGCGATTGTGTCGAATGAAGAATAGTCGTACTATTTTGCAATGAAGACGATTGAGCTTAACACTGTTAGAATGGGCATATTGGACATTACAGTAGGTTTTGATGAAAAATTTAGGTTCTATCTATAATTTGACTTTCTTTTTTATAATTGATAGTATAATATTGTTAAAAAAAGGAGGATTTTATGTTAAAAAAGATTTTTTATATTAGCTTTGCGGTAATTTTGATTTTTATTTTAAATTCTTGCGAAAATATCGGTTCAGACGATACGGTAACTTTTACAATTTTGCAGACATCTGATTTACATAGTCATGCTGCAGGTTATGGACCATCCCTGGACTATACACCAAAAAATAACAGTGATAATGATAGTGTAAAAGGCGGGTTTACAAGACTTGCAAGTTTAATTGCAAATGTAAGAAATGAACATGATGCAAATGACAACCCTGTAGTTGTTATTGATTCAGGTGATTTTTTTATGGGTACAATTTATGATCTTGCTGCCACTGACCCGATTTCACTAAAATATTTCCAGATGGCAGGATATGATGCAGTAACTCTTGGTAACCACGAATTTGACTGGTCACCTGCTGGTTTGACATATCTACTATCAAATGCACTTAAAACAGGATTTACAGTTCCTGTTCTTGCTTCAAATATTGTTCCTAGTGAAGATTCAGCTTCTGACGATATGCTTGAAGCATTAATACAACAAGGAATTATCCTTGATAAAAAAATACTAGAACTCCCTAATGGATTAAGAGTTGGGCTTCTTGGATATATGGGAACTGATGCTGACCAGAAAGCTCCGGTTGCTCCACCTGTTACATTTAATCATGATTATGCATTTCTTCAGGCAAAGGTTGATAATTTAAGAAAAAATGATGGAGTTGACATTGTAATTCTAATTTCACATGGTGGAGTAAATGAAAACGGTACAGGAGACGATGCCCTGATAGCAGAAAATGTTACAGGTATTGATGTCATTGCATCAGGACATTACCATGTTGCAACAAAAACACCTGTAAAAAAAGGCAGCTCAAATACATTGATTTTCTCTCCTGGTGAATATGGAGAATATTTAAGCAGACTTGATATTACATATAATAGAGTAACAAATAAAATTGAAAGTACAGAATTCAAATTACTGCCAGTTGACGATTCAGTTGTTAACAGAACAGTTTTTGAATCAGTTGTTTCCGGCTATAAAGCTCAAATAAACGCTGCATTGGCTCCATTATTAAGCTCTCTTGGTTTAAGCACTATTGACTCTGTTGTATCATCAGTATCATGGGATATGACAACACATGGTGGTCAAGAATCAGGTATAGGAAATCTTTCAGCTGACGGTATAAGAGCTGTTGTTTCAAACCTTGCTCCTTTAAATGATGGTGTTCCAGTTCAAATTGCTGTTATTCCGAATGGAGTTATCAGAGATGGCCTCTTTGTCGGAAAAACAGGTAAAATCACATTTACTGATATTTATAATAATTTACCTCTTGGTACTTCACCTGATACAAGTCAGCCATTACCGGGATATCCTATGATGGCTTTTTACGTTAATGGACCTGAATTAAGAAATATATGTGAAGCTGGTATCACTCTTTCAGCTGCACTTGGTTCAGATTATTATTTGAATTATTCAGGAATAAGAATAGACTATAAACCGTCAATGGCTCCATATTTTCAGGGAGTTCAAGCTATATATATGTCACCAGTACAAGATTCAATTACTTCAACTAAAGGCGCGGCAATTGACTTAACTGATACTACGACTGTTTATAAAATTTCAGTCAATTTATACTCTCTACAAATGTTAGGTGTTATCTCACAGGCAACTGGCGGATTATTACCTATAAATCCAAGAGATAAGGCTGGCAATATTATTCCTCCAGCAGAATATATGTTATACAGAGTTGATTATGATGTAGCAACTGGTGTTCAAGAATTAAAAGAATGGATGACCCAGTTATTTTACCTACAAAATTTCCCTACTGGAATACCTTCAGCAGTATATGGAGATGGCGGTATAGGAATGGGTAGAATTAATTTTATTCAGTAATCAGGAACCGATTATTATAGATTGAGCTATACTAATAGGTCTATTAATTTAATAAGACCTATTAGATATTTTTAAGGAGATGTTATGAAAATTTTAGTAGTTGATGATGATTTAACAAACAGGATAATTTTACAGAAACTTTTATCGCAATATGGAAACGTTCATACAGCAAATAATGGAGAAGAAGCAGTTGATTTTGTAAAACTTGCTATTAGCAAAAATGAAAATTATGATTTGATATGCCTCGATATAATGATGCCGGTAATGGATGGTCAGGAGGCTTTAGGAAAAATCAAGAATATTGAAGAAGAATTACATTTAGCCAAAAAAGATCGTTCTTTCATACTAATGACAACAGCACTTGGTGATGGAAAAAACATTATGGATGCTTTTAAATCACAATGTGATGCATATTTGGTAAAACCAATAGAAAAAGCAAAATTAGATGAAATTCTTAATAAATACAAATTGATATAGTAGAAAAAATTAGTTAAAAGTTACAAGTTGAAAGTTAAAAGACTAAAAAAACTAATTAGAAGTACCAAAACAGTAATTAATTATGTTTCCACCTTTTAACTTTCAACTTATTTAAATCTCAATATTTTATCTATAATTTCCATCGCCTTTACTCCATCTTTTAATGATGATTCTGTTTCGTAAGTATTATTTTCAAAAGCTTTTTTTATTTCATAGAATGGACCTGAAAATCCTGTTGTTTTATATTTTTTTAATCTCTCATGTGGAAAATCTTTTCTTTTAAGGTCTCTATATCCTGAATAAAGACTACTTTTCTCAGACTCATACCATTCAAATATTCCATTTCCTACTTTTATAACGCCATAGGCAAATTCAAAAGTAAGAGAAAATTCAAAATAACCTCTCTGACCCCCTACTTCAATATGAATTGGAATTTTATTATTTGCAAGTAATATAAGATTACTAGTTTTATCTATCACTTTCCCCATATTTATATGAGCGTCCTTAATTTTAATCCTTTTAAAATAAAAATTTATAAGATCAATTAAATGAGTACCATCATGAAGCAAGGTGCCTCCACCTTCAATATCATATACTAACTGCTCATACTTCGCAGGAACTGCACCAAGAAGCACTTTCCCATAAACAGTTCTTAAAGGTCCTAATTCTTTACTAGCAATCATTTCCTTCATAAATAAATACCTTGGTTCCCATCTTCTTTCATGGTTTACTACAACAGGAATTTTTTTCTTTTTCCAATTCCGCAACATTCCTTTAGCTTCTTTAAGACTTATTCCTACAGGCTTTTCCAATATAATGCCTTTTACACCATTATTCAAACAGTAATTGAAAATCTTTTTATGAGTTGCCGTCCATGTTGCAATAATTACAACATCAGGTTTTAATTTATTTAAAGCGAGTTTATAATCAGTAAAAGTTTCAGCTTCAGAAAAAAACTCCTTAATTTTTTCAGCTCTCTCCAATTCAAGATCAACAGCTCCAACCAGTTCACAATAATCCTTATACTTTAATAAACCACCAATCAAAGAAGCAGGCTTTCCACGTAAAGGGTCAAGCTCATGTAAGAGTCCAGCCTTACCACAACCAATTAGAACTGTTTTAATTTTCATTTATCAATACTCATATTTTCAAACTTTCTTTTTCTTTTTTTTAGGTTTTGGAATTGGTAATTCCTTTTCAGTTAATTTTATCAAATCACTTAGCCATTCGCTATCTTCTATTTGCTCAACAACAAATTCAACAAAATCTAATTTAGATGCCATAACAAACACTCCATATTGTTATTCAAATGTCATTTAAATTTTATCTAAAAACGTTACTGTAGGTAAAAATTTATTAGTAATTGCTAAGTTTTGCATGTGTTTTTTTCTACAAAAACCAAGAACAACTTTTTTTTTTGGTTTTGGCTCTGCTTCTAAGAAATTTGTAAATTCATTTTTTTAACTTTTTAATCTCCTTATCAAAATCAGATAAATATTTTTGGTCTTGAATAACTCTATATTTTTCATATTCTTTTGCTGATTTTTCGATTGCTTTTTTGTGAGAAACTTTTCCAACATTTGTAAGAAGCTCATATCTATTGATTTTAAGAAAACTATCTAAAATTTCTGTCCATTCATTCATCTTCATTGGAATATTACGTTCTGCTTGTAATTCTGCAAAATTCAAATAAAGCTCAACTAATCTATTTAACTCGGAAACTTCTTTTTCTGATAAATAATTCTTAGCAATAGATACATCTGATTTTAGAATTTTTCCCTTTGGTGAATTTTTCCAAGTTGTTAAACCCATATATTCTTTCTCAGCATCAGAACGGTTAACAATTATCTCACTTGCAGTGCTACCTGTAATTGCCCAATGCAGTTTATTTTGGACAGTTTTGTAAAATATTATTGTTGTTTCTGCGTTTGAGTTGTAGTCTATACTACATTGAGCATAAATATCTGTGATTTTTTGATAAAACCTTCTTTCAGAAGACCGTATTTCTCGAATTCGTTCGAGTAATTCATCAAAATAGTCTTTACCAAAAACTTGATTTCCTTGTTTTAATCGTTCATCATCTAAAACAAAACCTTTAATTATAAATTCTTTAAGTGTTTTTGTAGCCCAAATTCTAAATTGTGTCGCCTGCTTAGAATTTACTCGATATCCAATAGAAATTATTGCATCAAGGTTATAAAAATCAAGTTCACGATTTACATTTCTTTTTCCTTCTTTTTGAACTACTCGAATTTTTCGAGTAGTTACTTTCTCTTCTAACTCAAATGACTTATATATTTCTTTTAAATGATATGTAATTGTATGGCTTTCAACCCCAAATAATTCTCCAATAGATTTTTGAGTAAGCCATATAGTTTCATCTTCTAAAAACACCTTTACTTTTACATTTCCATTATTAGAGGTGTATAAAATAAAATTTGATGAATTATCTTGTATTTTATTCATTATCAATCTTCTTAATTTCAGTGTCGATATAATCTGAACTATCTAAAACAATTTCTTCTTTTTGATACATTTCTTTAACTTTTAAATATGCTTCATTTTCTGTTCTTGCTTCTATCTCAATATTCCTTGATAAAATTTCTTGTATTTCAAATTCAAATGTTTTCATAATTTAATTTTTCTATAAGTTCCTCTTGTTTTAAACTCAATTAAACCATTATCCTCCACAATTAGGACAATAACTGTTAGTTTTAACCCAATTTTCTGTTAAAACACGAGCAACCTGAGATCCCTACAAATGGCTCAATATATGTAAATTTTTCATTATTTATATTACTTGGTAATTGGGCCTTTATCTGTGTAATCAATTGAGTTTTGCCACCAGCCCACTTCAAAAAAGGTTTTGCTATCATATCTATATTGTACTATTTTTATTTATAAAAGTCATCATAAAATATTTTTACCCATCAACTAAATAAAATCACAATTTATCCACTCATTATCAAGTGTTGCACCCAGCTTTTTATATACTTCAATCGCTGGTGTGTTCCAGTCAAGAACCTGCCATCTTATTCTTTTACATTTTTCGTTTCTTGCAAAACTAATTACTTCATTTAATAATTTTGAGCCGACTCCATTGCCTCTAAATTTTTCCTTTACAAATAAATCATCAAGATAGAGTGATTTTCCTACCCAGGTATAATAAGCAAAAAAATAAAGTGCAAAGCCTAAGGTTTCACCTTTTTCATTTTCTGCTATCAATGAGAAAAATTGATCCTTTTCATTTTCCATCTGCTTAACTGAATTACTTACCTTTTCAGGTGCCTTTTCAAATTTTGCAAGTTCTTTTATCATTGTAAAAATTGCAGGAAAATCCGATACTTTCCCTTTTCTAATTTTTATATCCATTTTTTATTAACTCCTTTGAATAAATTATATCTGAAGGATAGGTTATTTTTATATTATTGATTGAACCATCTACAACTAAAACATCAGCGAGCTTATATCTTAAAACCAACGAACAATCATCGGTCGCATTGTAAAAACCTTCAACTTTTGCAAGTTTATGTGCTTCCTTAATTATATTATAATTAAAAGCCTGAGGTGTTTGAACTCTCTGAATTACATTTCGGTCAGGAATACTCTTGACAAAATTACTATCACTCTTTTCAATTAAAGTATCTGATGATTGGACGGCAGGAACAGCAGCTTTATTATTTATAAGCCCCTTTAATAATCTATCAATTAATTCAATAGACACAAATGGTCTTGCCGCATCATGAATTAATACATTTTTTACCTTTGTTTCTATTGAAGAGACACCAATATCAGATGATTCCTGTCTTGTTTTCCCACCTTCAATAATTTTTAATACTTTTTTATATTTATTTTGATTAATATGCTCAGTTTTACGAATATAATCAGGGTTTGAAACAATTATAATTTCGTCAATGTCCTGATGATTTTCAAAAGCTTCAATACTATATTCAATAATAGTTTTATTTCCAATTTTAAGAAACTGTTTAGGTATGTCTGTACCTACCCTATTACCAGACCCGCCTGAAAGTATTATAGCTATATTCATATTATCTCACTTCGTATTAAATTTATCATTTAAAAGCTCTAAAACACATATTATCATGTACAATGCCAATATGATAAAGGTTGAAATATACCCGAAAAACACTGATAATATTGCAGATAAAATACCAATTGCAATAACAAAAAATGGTGTAGAAAATTGTTTAACACCTTCAAGATATGTTGTAATTAAAAAAAGAATTAATGTACCGAAGGTTCCAATTAAAAAGTTTAAGAAAAAATCTAACACTCTTCATACCTGAAACAAGTTTTAATATGATCATTTACTAAACCTGCTGCCTGAATATAGGCATAGATAATTGTTGAACCAACAAAATTCATTCCTCTTTTTTTAAGATCTATTGATATTTTATCTGAGAGTTCTGTCTTTGCAGGCAATTCAGAAATTGAATTAAATTTATTTTTAATCGTTTTAAATCCTACAAAACCCCATAGATACTTACCGAAACTTCCAAATTCATTTTGTATTTCTAAAAAAACTTTTGCATTTCTTATTGCAGATTTAATTTTCAATTTATTTCTAATAATTCCTGCATTCTGCAAAAGTTCTTTTTCTTTATCGTCACTATATTCTGCTACCTTTTTCGGGTCAAAACCATCAAAAGCTTTTCTATAATTATCTCTTTTATTTAAAACAGTTTCCCACGAAAGACCTGCCTGTGCTCCATCAAGCACTAACATCTCAAAAAGTTTTATATCATTATGTTCCGGGACACCCCATTCTTTATCATGATAACTCACATAAAGTTCATTCTTCAAATTAACCCATTCACATCTCTTTTTCATTGATATATAATACTATTTTTTAATTTTATATTCAATATCGAATTATAAATTTGAAATATATAGTCCAATACCATTTTTTGATTGTATTTGTTTGGTCTTACTAAAAAACGATTTAAGTTCTTCACTTATACTTATTTTAAAATTTTTATAATCACTTCTTTCCAAAAACTCAATAAAGCTTGTAAAAAAAGGGGTTTTTCCCATAAAATCATTCAATACTACATGTTTTCTCGTTATCCGATTCATTTCATATAAAAAGACAATCCTGTCTTTACTCTTCATACCATGTAACATTAGTGATGAAGTTACAATATCAAACGATTTATCCTTCATTTTTTTTAAAATTTCAATATTACCAATTGAAAAATCAATATCAGGATATTTTGAAGAAGAAATTTTCACCATTTTTTCAGATAAATCAATTCCAGTCACAGATTTTGCTTTTTTTTCTACAAACTTATTTGCCCATGAACCCGTTCCAGATCCAATATCAAGTACTGTCATATTTTCAACATCAATAGCTTTAGATAATTCCTCAATTAATTCATCATAATGCCTATCAAGAGAATTATCTATCAGAAAATAGAATGGAGCAATTAAATTAAAAATTGCCTCAGCTCGTTTATGAGTATCTTTTGAGAAATAATCTAATATAAACATTTATAGCCTATTCGCCGAAAGAATCGCTCATTTTAGGTTTTAATAACATAAAATTAAATATTCTCTCTTTTGTTCTATCTCTTCTATACGAGGGAAGATTTTTGTCACAAAATGTGCATATATTTGAATACGACATTTGTTCCTTTTTAATACCTTTTTCCAAGAGAGAAAGAGTAATACCAAGATTAACATCCATAAAATACTTATCATTACTCTTTTTTGTAAATATTCGATCTCTATATTTTTTATCCTTAAATTTGTCATATAGATCAACTCCAACCTCATAACAATTTGATTCAATAGAAGGACCAATATAAAAATTTATATCTTTAACAGGAACATTAATCTTCTCAAATATTTGATTTTCAATTCCTTCAAATAAACCTCTCCAACCAATATGAATAATCCCTGCATTTGTAAAATCATTAGAAAAGAAAAATAGAGGAGTACAGTCAGCAGTTCTAATTATGATAAGTTTCCCATGTTGATCTAATATTATCCCATCACCCTCTGAATCTTTCCTGATGTCTGATGAAAAGAAAACAATATCTGAATGTATTTGTTTTAAATCGAGTATTTCACACTTATAAATTTCAGACAAATACTCCTTTTTAAAACCAGTCTCAGTATATCCAAAAACTATTTTTCCGTTTTCAAATATATTAAAAATACTATTTTTATATTCTCTTTTTTTTAGCATTTTTTTTCTTTTTTATCAGTCAATATTATCAATTTACTAGTACCACTGGACGTAATTTCGTGCCCAACTAAGCGTGAGATGCATTTCTCTGTAGCGTGCCCCGCAGGGCAGGAGTAAAAAATTGAGCACAATTTTATGCGTTAGCGAAAGAGATATCAACGGAAGCGACCTCAAAGTGTTTATGAACTTATGCTAAGTGGTACTATTGATTTAAAATAATCAGGAACCTTTGACTCAAATGTCATTTCTTTTTTTGTATAAGGATGTAATATAGTTAAAGAAGCCGAATGAAGTGTAAGCCTCTTAATGCTCTTGTCGTCATTCCCATATATTTTATCCCCTGCTACAGGATAACCTTTTTCCGAAAAATGAACTCGTATCTGATTTTTCTTTCCTGTAAGCAAAGCAACTTCAACTAAACTATACTTTTTCGATTCATTTAGAACCTTAAATCCAGTCTTAGCAAGCTTCCCTTTTTTGGGATCACCAACAGAATACATCTTATGATTACGATTTTCTGCAAGATACGAAGTAATTATTCCCTCTTTCTCAGATAAGGATCCACAAACTACTGCATAGTACTTTTTTTTAAATCCATGCCACCCATCCTGAAGATAATTCTTAACATTTATATTTTTAGCAAAAATAATAATACCAGAAGTATCTCTATCCAAACGATGAACAATAAATACACGGTTTCTTGATTTTTGATTACCTTTTTTCACGTAGGTATTTAATCGATAATAAGCAGTATTTTCACCAACTTTATCAGTACTCACAGTCAAGAGTCCACTAATTTTATCCACAACCAGAATATCATAATCTTCATAGAGAATAGAAAGCCCCTCAGGATGATGTTTTTTAGGAGGAATTTTAAATTTTTTTTT
>JAOZTV010000230.1:1902-5123 GCA_029939015.1 Candidatus Aminicenantota bacterium | reverse complement strand
ATATACTTTCCGTCTGGCGTAACTGTTGGACAAAGAATCTTATATCCATCCTGGCAAAGTCTTAACTTTTCTTTCTTATAGAGGAATTGCCATAAAAAATATTATGCAAGGCAAGGATACCAGGTTTAAAATCCTATATGTGACTATTAAAGTTTTTGAATATGGATCTTCCAGGTTTCGTCTTCATCATCCTCTACCAATGAATATATATTCTCTTTATAAACTGAATATAATAGTGGATAAAGACTAAGGTGTTTATAATAATTTAGTTTTACAAAAGTTCGTCCTTTTTCTTCTCCTTTCAAATTCATTTTTATACATTCCCATAATTCCCCTTTCCTTTTAAAGGTGATGACATATATAAAGTCATCAGATATCTGAAAGTCTCTGATAGGAGGATAATGTTCCCTAATTTCCAATAAATTTCTAAAGTCACTATACGAACTCTTAAATTTAGGACTTTTTTTAACAAATTCCATTACTTCATTTTTGTAATTTGGATAAATTTTTATTTTAGGATATTTTTTACTAATAGCATAATCCTGTTTTCCATTTTTATCATATACATTAATTTTAAATTCATCTGAGCTTGCATTGATATAAAATTTTCCTTTATAGATTGGTTTATAGAAAAAATTAGTAAAAGGAAGGATTATTTTTCGTGGATTTTTAACCTCAAAATCACTTAAAAACACTACTTTTTTTACATTAAAATCATTTTCAAATAAAGTAACCCCCATATAAAACCGATTGTTCTCCACGGGAATAGAACCCAGTCCAATATATGTATTATCATTAGGGTAGAGTATTCTACCAACTGTTTTAGCTCTCAATTCCCGTTTATAATTACCATCCAGATCAAAATAAGTTAATTTCATTGGGCTATTTACTAAGAGTTGATTCTTATAAAAACTCATGAACATAGGCATTTGCTCGCTTTTACTGTACTTAAACTCTCCGGGGCCTTCGCCTGCCTTACCAAATTTTTTTAAAAGCTTAAAGTCTTTTAAAGAATAAATATATATATTCGTATTCTCAAGTATATAAATCCTGTCATAATTCACAAGAAACATGGATGGTTGAGAGATGTTCTCAAGGGGGACAGGAAATTCTTTATCTGTTGGGAATAAAAATTTCGCCATTAGCAACATTAATATAATAAGTATAATTTGTGATTTTTTCAAATTAACCTCCTTTTTTTTATTTTATCTCATTTATTGTATTCTATTTTAATAGACTTGATCTGTTTTGATTCTGAAGCTTTATTGGATATTACTGATATATTAAACTCAGAAGATCTTGTCCTTAAAAATTTGTCCTTTGAAACCAGAGACTCTGCTTCATTTGCTCGTGAAAAAAAAAGAACATTTTTGTTAATAAGTTCATTTGAAACAATATTCCCATTTGCCAGGGAGGGATTATCTGAGTCATATTCTCCCCAATCCCAGGGCTTAAGTATTAAATTGTTTTTGGTTTTAATTGCCCATCCATATCTACCTAAATACCAGATATAAGCCTGACCGGATTTTAATTTTTTATTTAGCATTTTATCAATATTTACAAAAGATAATTTTTTTTCTGATTTAGCATTCCTGGATTTTAGAAACCCGGCTAATTTAACATGACCATATTTATAAGCATAAAATAGGGGAGAATTCCCGCTTTTATCCTTTGCATTTATATCAAAATCCTTTGACAGGAGAAATTTCACACAATCCAAGTATCCCCGGATGACGGTTTTGTGTAATAGAGTCATTCCAAATTCATCACACTGATTACCAGTTTTCAAAGACATTACTCATAGTTTTATTCTTCAAACCGTTGTAATTGTTATATAAGAAATAACTCTATTCAGATAAAGGATGCTTTATTTTAAAAAACATTTTATTGTTTCTTTTTTCTTTGTTCCAGATGTAATTGAAAATAATTATAAAGATTATGGCAACTGCAAAATCAATGATTATGGACATTCCTTTGGAAGGATCATTTGCTATTGTAAAATCCGTTAATCCTCCCATTTTATAGTTTCCTGATGTAAGGTTATTCAATAAGTTTAAACCATTATGTAATCCAGAAATGAGCCATATCGATCTCCATCTATAAAAAACAAAAGATAGTACCAATGCAATTGTAAACCTGGAAACAAAATGATCAATCTGAAAAGGAAGTAAAATGTGATGTACTGCTGCAAATACAAGTGATACAATTACAATTACAGGTATCATTAGTTGAGGGTGATCATTGAACTGTTCAATAGGGTATGTTCTAAATACAAGTTCTTCCTTTAATGAATTTAATGTTAAAAGGAATAGAACATTTAGCAGTAGATATGCAATCATAGTTATAACTGAAACTTCATTTGGAATGCTTAAGGCAATACTAATTCCACCTCCTGTAACATGGATCAGTAGATATTCAAAAGCTTGCCATAGAACTCCAATTCCTGTACCAATCAACAAAGGAAAAAGAATCGGACCTTTAAATCCTAAACCTTTTAAAGATTTTTTATGAATTAATCGTATAACCATCCATATAAGTAGAAACTGTGTTGCTGCAAATGCAACAATAACAGTTAAAGTTTTTACAGTTGGTTGAAAATTCGAACCCATAAAATCTGATGGGTCAATACCCATTAATTTTGCCATTGGGAATCCCAACAGAATACTTAGGAAAGAAATCACAAGAACCAAAGAAATCACAATAATTCTTATATACACTGATAAATTATATATTTTATTCATTTTTTTTTCTCCTTTTTACCTCTAAAAATTCCCTATGTTGAATAATACAAATAAAAAACTTTAAAGTATTGTAGATTATTGTCCTTTTTATATAAAAAAATGAATTCATAATTATTTATGTATATTGACCAGGATTAATACCAACAATATTTTTAAATCTATTTGTAAGATGACTTTGATCTACAAATTTGGTTTTATAAACGAAATCAGAAAGTGAATCTCACAATGCCAGGAACTGCTTGGCTTTATTAATCCTGCGTTGTGTCAGAATTACAAAGGTGAAAATTTTCTTTCTATGTTTCATTTTCCATTACTTATATTTTATTTGATCTATAATGTGTATAACGGTTCGTGTAAAATGCGTTTAAATGAATTTTACACATTGTTTGTAACGATAATTTAATTAAGTAAATACATTAATCCATCTACAAAAGTCTTTCTCGAATTAGACCAATCATGCCATCCGTTAAACTCTATAAA
>JAOZTV010000230.1:0-1802 GCA_029939015.1 Candidatus Aminicenantota bacterium | reverse complement strand
TATAAAAGCGTCAAATAAATAGATTATTGGATAAGGTTTTTGTCTGTTTTTATCATAGTCTGGAGGAAGATAAACATAAATATTTCTGTCTTTTTTAACTACGCTATCAGTATATTTTATAGTATCTATTTTACTGTTTAGGTTAACGTATCGTTTTGTATTCCAATCAATTTCATGCCTTCGTAAATCAATAACAGAATAACTGATATTGTAAACCTGTCCCTTTGGTATTAAATTGGAATTAAATTTATCTGTTTTCTTTACTTTTTTACCACTAATTGTATCCTTTATAATATAGCGATACGAAAAACAAATATCATCTGGGATTTTATAACAACGATAATAGAGATCAGTATTTTGCATTCTGCGTAGTTTCATATCTCCAAGTTGATTTTCATTATAAATTCCTTTTATTTCAAATGATACTTCTACATTTTTTGATTTTTCTTGATAAATTAAAGTCAGATATTTATAATCTGAGTCCAAAGGATCGTTCTCTATTAATGGAATATTCTTTTTTCCAGCATTTAACCATAATTTCTTTATTTCTTGTTTCAAATCTTGGTTATCCAAATTTAATAATTTACTTATAAATGGGCTAATTGTCATATAAGGTCTAATAATTTCAGTAAATACTATATCTTTATCAAACTCTTTGTTTTGACTATAAATATTAATGCTTAGTATTAATAAAATCAGTGTTAGCAAATAGGGGAATCGTTTTTTTCGTAAAGCTCTTAGTAAGTCCATAATTTATCTCCAAATATTCTATTTTATCTTTTGTCATTTTTTTTATTTTCATATATTAACCCCAAAGTGACTATTTTAAAATTCATTTTCACATGATTTTTCTTATTTCAAAGATGTCTTATTATAGATTACAGGCATTTGTCCTTTCCACTCATTCCATACATCATCATTGGTTATTAAATCAGCCATAAAGTGACCAACATTAATGCGACTCGTTTTTCCAGGGTTAAAAAGTGCACTTCTAATTGGTGAAGGGTACAGCTCGTACTCGGTTATTTTTTTTTCATTAACTAAGCTGTCTGGACGAATAGCAACCCACTCTATGTAACGATTACTTTGCCCAATATTGATTCGCAGATAATCGGCGGCATTCTCATTATCAACATGTGGAGGTAATAGTAAGCGAAGAAGTCCAATTATAAATTTTTGACCAAATGAAATCGGTTCGATTAAGTCACGGTTGCTGTTAGCAGTGGTATTCATTAATACATACTTTATTGGATCCTTTGGCTTTTGAGATCTAATTGAATTAATGAGTCGGATAGCCGCATCTGTTACAAGTCCTCGAGGTTTTCCAAACAGACCTTTCAGACTAATATTATGCCCAAGACATGAAGCAACGGCCTGACAACCATTAACATGTTCAGTCATCTCCCTGTCGTTTAAATCTAAAATACTGGCAGATATAATAAATAAACGGCTATTGCTTTTCCATGAATCGGGCAATTTTTCAGGAGATCTTACAATTACTTTTACATTTTGTCCTCTTGAAAGTAATTCCTCTACTAAAAGTTTTCCTGTTGCTCCACTTGCACCAACTACCAGTGTTGTTATGATGTTCATTTTTACTACTCCTTAAAAAAATTCAATAGAATGTTGTTTTCATACATTGTTATGCTTTGTTTTTTTTATTAAATCAAATGTATACTTTAATATAGTATCAATATCCTTTTCTGTATCTTCAATAGTCTGTTCAACATAATAATCTGGTATTACTCCATGTGTCATGTCTTTATCGCCACTAGGTCTAATCATAAATGTAGTTGAAGAGT
>JAOZTV010000551.1 GCA_029939015.1 Candidatus Aminicenantota bacterium | reverse complement strand
ACACAACAGACTATTCAAGAAAACTAAGTTACGGTGGTTTGAAAATAGGTGCAGGTATAGGATTAAGATTTTAACTTAATCCACTTAATTAATTCTTTTAATGTCGGTTTTTTACCTGTTGAGAGAATTCCAATTCTATAAATTTTACCTGCTATTGGGAAGAGTGCCAATATTGTACCTATACTCACTATAAAAGAGACAATGAATTGCCATATAGGAACATCTATTACAGCTGCTCTTGCAGGCATTACCATTATTGAAGCAAATGGAAGCATTGACGAAACTGCTGCAAGTATATTAGTTGGACTTTTAATAATTGAAATTGCAATAAAAAATGGAATAATTATCAACATCATCAATGGGGCAACTCCTGATTGTGCTTCCTGAGGAGTACTGAAAATTGCACCAACAGATGCGTAAAGACCAACAAAGGTTAATAATCCAATGAAGAAATTTATAAGGAAATATGATACCTGTATAAAGCTGATTGAAATATTAAGTCCAACAGGTAGAACTGGCAGTTTAAACCAAACAACAATTAGAATTGGAGACAACCAGACTGCCATTTGTAATAATCCAGTAAGGGAATTTCCAAAAATTTTGCCAATCATCAATTCCTTTGCATTTACAGATGAAAGTACAACTTCACTGACCCTATTTGTCTTTTCTTCAATTACTGAGTTCATTACCCAGCCGCCCATCATCAGAAGGCTTATATAAAGTAAAAATGAAAACACATAAGACAATACAAGGTTACCGCCACCGTCTTTAGTAACCTCTTTGTCTTTTGTAACCTTAAATGAATTAAAGCCAACTCTGGTTCTGGCAAACATAATGTCCTCTGAAGATATATCTTTGTCTTTAAAATAAAAATCTATGAAAACCTCATTTAATACACGTGAAAGTTTATTCTGAACTGTTAAATTTTTAGTGTTTTTTGAATAAAATTCAATTCTCTTGTTTTTCATTGCATCCTGAGGTATATAGAGTACTCCTGAAATTTTTCCTTTTAAAATATTATCTTTTTTTTCTTCTAAATATTTAGTAAATTGATCTTTCTCTATTTTTTCGTATTCAATAGAATAGTCTTTATTTTTTACCCATTCCATTTTTGAAAATTTATTTTTTAATACATCTGTAATTTGATCGATTTCTGTAACAATTGTTATTTTGGTGCCTGAATCACCCTCAATTGACATCATAAGAAATTGGAACCCAAATAATGCACCCATTAAAAGAGGTAGAGCAAGGGTACTTATAATAAATGATTTTGTTAATACACGCTCACGTAGTTCTCTTTTTAATACAGCAAATACTCTCTTATTAAACATATTGCACCTCTTTTTTTTCATCAAGCTCTACTTCTTTTCCAGCAAGTTCAATAAATATTTCCTGTAGAGAAATTTCATTTGCATCAAATTTATTAATAATAATTTTATTTTCAACAAGAA
>JAOZTV010000550.1 GCA_029939015.1 Candidatus Aminicenantota bacterium | reverse complement strand
GAGCATAATATTATTTAGTTTATAAGGCAATTCTATACTATCTGTATCTATAATATTTGTTTTAAGATATGGATTATTCAAAGGTTTTAATTCTTTTCCATTAATTTTTATATTTGTAAATACAATTTTAGGTTCATTTAAATTTTTAATTATTTTACTTGTGTCAACAATATTATATCCATCTGACCCACCAAAATAAATTGTATTTTTTTTATATTTACTCTTTAATACTGCATCTCCATTAAATTCTCCATCTTGAACACCATCTTTGCTATTGAAAAAAATAAAATTTCCTGATTTTGGATCAAATCTTGACAATGAAATACTTGCAAGCCAGAGTTTACTATCATCATCCCCAATAATATCAAATACAGGGGAATTAATATAACCCTCCTTCTTGGTATATCTTAAAAATATTTCTTTATTTTTATTGAATTTAGAAAATCCACGCATAGTACCAACCCATAAGACATCGTTTTTATCATTAAACAAGGATATGGTTGTATTAGAATTCAAAGACTTTTTATTTCCTGGTATATTTTTGTAATTTTTAAATTTTTTAGTTTCTGGATTATAGCCAATAAGTCCTTCAATAGTTGCAAACCATAAAGTTCCTGATTTATCTTCAACAATATCATAAATCTGATTGCTGCCAATTGATTTTTTTTTTTCATATTCAAACTTAAATCTTTCTATCTTATCTCGTTCTTTATTTAATCTAACTAATCCCTTTTCAAAAAATGACACCCATAATTGTTCGTAACTATCTTCATAAATATTTAAAATCCTTGTATTATCTAATAAATAATTACCTGGCAATTTGAATTTTAAAAATTTCTCATTTTTTTTATCAAAAGTATATAAACCATTTATTTGACCTATCCAGAAGACACCTGCCTTATCAATTAAAATCTTCCTTATTCTTCCACTCTGTATATCTTTTGTTAAAGACATTTCAGTATTAAATAATGAGTATTTATCAATTAAGCTATTATATTTTACTAAACCTGAATTTGTTCCTATCCACAAAGTGTTTTTATCAGTTTCAATAAACCCCTGAATAATATTAATACTATTATTATCATTTTTTTTTATCTTAATTTTATTATGAATAAATTTTGTTCTTAGAGGATTATATATATTAATACCACTTGTATTTGAACTTACCCATATTAATCCATTTTTACTGATAAAAATATCATCTAATACATTTGAATTTATAGAGTCAGGAATATTAACTACAGGTTTAATTTCTTTAAACGATCTATCATTTAAATTTAATATTTTAAGTCCGTCGCCTGCTGTTGTAATCCACAATTCTTTTTTATTTACTTCGATTATTTTATATATTTCTGCAATTGATTTATCATTATTTTTATTAAAAATATTAATATTAGTAAAATTATTTGTTTTTTTATCATACATAAATAAGCCTGATGCCCTTGTTCCTATCT
>JAOZTV010000229.1 GCA_029939015.1 Candidatus Aminicenantota bacterium | reverse complement strand
GAATGGAATTATAATGCTTGCTGATCAGGTAGAAGCTGCTTCAAAAAGCTTATCAGCACCAACAGAAAAAGAAATTAAGAATGTAATAAGAAAAATAATAGATTCAAATATATCAGAAAGTCAATTTGATGAATGTGAGGGTATGACACTTAAGGCATTGAATTCTATTGCAAATAGTTTTTATAAAAAACTTTCATCAATATATCATACCAGAATATCATATCCAGGTTTTAATTTTAAGGAAAAAAAATGATTGAATTAATTAGCGAAGAATATATAATTGATAAGAGTAAGTATAACAAAATCATCAGTTTTATCGCCTCAGACTTAGATCTTACTGGTAATGCAACAATAAAAATTGGTGATGAAAAAGAGTCAAGAGCCCTTAATAAACAATTTAGGAAAATAGATACCTCTACCGATGTTTTAACTTTTATTTCAAATGAAGAACTCCCAGATGGTTATTATCATGGAGATATTTTTATATGTTATCAAGTTTTAATAAAACAGGCAAAAGAAGCAGCTATATCAGAAGAACTTGAATTAACGACATTAATTATACATGGACTTTTACATCTTAAAGGTTATGACCATGAAACAGACTCAGGCGAGATGCTTAAATTACAACAGAAATTATTGGACAATTTAGACTAAAATTTTCAAAGACCCAATTTAGGTATAACTTATAAACCACTAAAACTTATATTTTCAAATAATAGACTTGACGTTCTATATGATGAGTATAGATAAGGGTCATTCCCAATTTCTATAATATTATTAAAAAGTTCTATAACATTTCCTGTTATATTCATTTCATTTATAGGTATTGTCTGCTCTCCATTTTCAATTAATAAACCATTTATACCAAAAGAAAAATCGCCTGTAGTGCTATTAAAATTTCCACCAAGAAATCCGGTTACAAATATACCTTTAGAGACAGATTTAATTATTTCAATAAGATTTTTATTTCCATTTTCTAAATGTATATTACTAGTACTTCCAGATGTTGGGGATATTTTTAATTTTCTACTAAAATAATCATTTATTAAATATCTGTTTAAAACTCCATTTTCAATAATTTTATATTTTTTAGTTTCAAAACCATCACCGTCAAAATATTTTGAACCTAAGCCTTTTTTTAGAAGAGGTTCATCAATAATTGTAAGTTTATCAGAAAAAACTTTCTTATTGAGCATTCCCTCAAGGAAAGTATTTTTATTCCATAATTTACTACCTGTAATTGATGATAATATCAAACCTATTAGCTTGGAAGATGCTCTATTTTCAACTAGCATATCATATTTCCCGGATATAATTTTTTTTTGACCTATCTTCTTCTCTGCCATTTTTGTAGAATTATCGGCAATAATATCTAAATCCGGCATATCATCAAAATATCTTGTGTAGCCGTAGTACCAGTCAGATGGAAGTGCACCATTCTTATCTTTTACAACAACTTCAGAGCCTATGGAAAAGCCTGTACTAATCTTTTCGCCAACAAAACCATTACTGTTTATTTTTAGAAATTCAGAGCAGGAGTCTGAATAGCCAGAAGTTACAGATACAATTTTATTACTTTTATTTCTTGTTTTTTCTTCAAGTTCTAAAACTATTTTTTTTTTAGTTTCAGGTTTTAAATTGGGGAAATTTTTATCATTTATATATAAATCTTTTTCTTTTCCATTCCAGTATAAATTTGCATCAGGTAACATACGATACTCGTCAAAATTAATTTGTTGAGTTAAAGAAATTGCATTTTTTATAAACTCATTTAATGAATTTTTTTCAAGAACACCTGTCTGATTTACTGAATATCTATTATTAACATATAATGCCAATGCAATATTTACCTCTTCAGCACCTTCTAATAAATCAACCTTTCCATTTCTAATCTCAATTGAAGATTGCTTATTCGCTGAAATAATTACAGAAACTTCATCAGCACCATTTATTTTTGCAATATCAATTACCTGATTTGCAATATCAAACCTTTTCTTTTTATTCATCTATTTAGAATCTGTAAAAACTTTCATCCAATGATCAACCTCATTGGTAGAAACCTCAACATCAATTTTTTTATTATTCTTTTCAGCTTTATTTGCAATTTTATAACTTCGTTTCAATTCATAATAAAATTCTATTGAATTAATTGTTTTAGCACCTTTTTTTTTAGCAAAGGTTTTTAATTCCCTGTCAGATGAAATTAAGATAACATCTTTAAAATTATTATATTCATCTAAAATATTTTTAATTACCTCATCAGCAGACATTCCATACCTTGGATATATAACTTTAAATTTATTATTTATAGCATTTTCATAAGCTGCATTTTTTGGTTCGCCATCAAAAACTAACAATACATTATTTTTTTTTCTACTTTGGAATTTTTCTGCTAAAGCAATTATTTTTTCTCTTCCGTCAATATCTTCAATTTTTATATCAGGCGAACTACCGATAAGATTATTTCCATCAATTATATAAGGCATTATAAATTTCCTGTCTTATCCTGGGGGCCATTTTAAATCTCTTTTTCCAATAATATGTATATGCAAATGAAAAACTGTCTGTCCAGCTTTTTCACCCTTATTTATTATTAATCGATAATCTTCTAAGTTTTTCATTTTTGCTATTTCTACAACCTTGGAAAAAAGATGTGATAAAATATCTGAGTCCTTTGCATCTTCAATTGTTGGAAAATGTTCTTTAGGAATAACAAGTATATGTACAGGAGCAACAGGAGAAATATCATTAAAGGCAATTATTTTTGAATCTTCGTAAATAAGCTCCGTATCAATTTCTCTATTAACAATTTTACAAAAAATACAATCTGACATTATTCCCTCCTAATTAATTACTGCTATATCTGCACCGAGTTTTGAAAGTTTTTGTGGTAAATTTTCATACCCTCTGAAAAGCTGTGATGCATTATTTATTATGGTCTGTCCATCTGCAATCAAAGCACCTAATACCAAGGCTGCCGATGCTCTCAAATCTGTTGCATAAACAGTCTTATTGCCTTTAAATTGTGTTACACCTGTTATTTGGGCAATATCTTTACTTAACACGATATTTGCACCCATTTTATTAAGCTCGTTTGCATGGTTAAAACGATTATTAAATATTGATTCTTTTATTTGAGAAACTCCATCAGTTTGAGTTAATAATGCCATTAACTGTGCCTGCAAATCAGTAGGAAATCCAGGATATGGCATTGTTTCTAATTTAATTGGTGACATTTGCTTATTTGGACTAATAATAATATCAGAATTTTTAATATTTATTTTTACACCCATTTTTCTTAGTATATCAAGCAGGTTTTCAATAAGTTCTGGTCTGGTATTTTTTACTATAATATTATTATCAGCAAAACATCCTGCAATAACATAAGTACCCATTTCAATTCTATCAGGAATTATTTCGTGAACAGCATCACCAAGTGAGGTTTTGCCTTTAATCAGAATATTATCTCCATCCCTTCTTATTTTTGCACCCATTTTATTTAACAAATCTATCAAATCATCTATTTCAGGTTCTAAGGCAGAGTTTCTCAAAATACTGTCTCCATTAGCAAGACTTGCTGCCATTATAAGATTTTCAGTTCCTGTAACAGTTTTGCCTGGAAATGTATAATCAACGCCTATTAGCCCATTAGTTTTCCCAATAATATCATTCCCTATTATTTCAATTTGAGCTCCCATTTTTTTTAAACCTTCAAAATGAAAGTCAACGCCCCTATGGCCGATAGGACAACCTCCCGGCTGAGATACCCTTACATATCCATTTCTTGCAAGCATTGGTCCCAAAAAAAGTATTGAGGCTCTGATACTGCCAACATTATCTCCTAAGAAAACACCTGATTTAATGTTTTTTAATTCAGCATTAATAATATTATTATCAAAACTAATATCACCTCCAATACTTTGCAATGCATCTATCATTATACGCACATCGTTAACATTAGGGACATTGGATATCTTAATTTTACCTGAACTGAGTGTTAAAGCTGCAAGCCCTGGAAGAGCTGCATTTTTCGCACCAGAAATTGTAACACTTCCATCCAATCTATTCTTACCAATTATTTTTAACTTTTTATTATCCATTTAATAAGTATTATACGAATATTTACACTATTTTTCAAGAGACTTTTTTCTAAAAATATTGAAATATAATTAAATTTAAACTATAATAATTAATTATGCAAAATATACCAAATTTATCTGTGATTATTCCAGTATATAATGAAGAGAAAAATATACTATCTACATTGCAAAGAGTTCATTTTAGTTTAAAAAATGTAGTCAATAACTTTGAAATAATTATTGTAAATGATGGTTCAAAGGATAAGACACAAAGCCTTTTAGATAAAAAATATTCAGATTTTGTTCTGATTGAACATAAAAGCAATAGAGGTTATGGGGCTTCATTAAAAACAGGCATTAAAAAAAGTAAATATGATATTATTGCAATTATTGATGCTGACGGAACATATCCAATAGAAAGTTTTCCCGAATTACTAAAACATATATCAGACTATGATATGGTTGTTGGGACAAGAACTACCAAGAAAAGACATATACCTTATTTGAGAAGACCTGCTAAATGGATGTTGAATAAATTTGCTTCTTTTATTGTAAAAGAAAATATTAAAGATGTTAATTCTGGTATGAGGATATTTAAAAAAAAAAAATGTGAAAAATATTGGAATTTATATCCTGAAGGTTTTTCTTTTACAACTACAATAACAATGTCGTTTATAATGGACAATTTAACTATTAAAAATATTCCAATAGATTATTTCAAGAGATCCGGTAAATCAAAAATTCACCCTATTAAAGATACATATAATTTTCTACTCTTAATATTAAGGATCTCAATGTTATTTAATCCATTGAGAATATTTATGCCTGTATTTTTCCTAACTACTCTATTAACTATAATTTCTATAGTAAGAGACATTTACTTATTAAATTTAACCGACACAACTGTCATTTTATTTATTTTCTCAATACTTGTATTAATGATTGGACTATTGGCTGATTTAATAAATAAAAGATTAAAATAATTAAGTGCAACAAATAACTATAGCTTTAATTGAGTTTTTTCTAATTATTGGTTCAGCTTATGGACTTTCTTTTTTTATAAATAAAAAATTATTCAATTTTCATAAATTAGAATACATT
>JAOZTV010000228.1 GCA_029939015.1 Candidatus Aminicenantota bacterium | reverse complement strand
TCAAGAGAAAATTATTTAGACAATAATACAATAAAACATTTTGTACAAGAATATGGAGGCATTGCAATTTCTATTCATATGTCTGAGGAAAAACCATTTTATGATACTCTAACCAATAGCCTCTATGTAAACGATAGTTCATTGACTACAAACCACGGTGTAACAATAATAGGTTGGGATGATAATTATTCAAAAAATAATTTTGATACAGTAGCTCCTGGAGATGGAGCATTTCTTATAAAAAACAGTTGGGGTGATATCTGGGGAAATAGTGGTTATTTTTATGTTTCATACTATGATGAAATACTTAGCAATCCTGTTTCTTATAATTTCACTCAAAACATAGATAATTACGGTACTTTGTATATGTATGACAAACTGGGATGGATAGAAAGTCTTGGGTATCAGGACACTGTAGCTTGGGGAGCAAATATATTTACTGCAATTAACAACCAGCCTTTAAAAGCTGTAAGTTTTTTTACAAGTGACTCCAATGTAAAATATCATATATATATATATAAAGATGTTGAAAATACTCCTATAAGCGGAAATCTTATAACTGAAAAAACGGGTTCTCTTGCATATAGCGGATATCATACAATTACTTTAAATTCTTTGGTAAGCCTTAATAAGGATCAAAAATTTTCAATAATTATTAGATTTGAAAACAGTAATTATAAATATCCTGTTGTTGTAGAATATCCAATTGATGATTATTCATCTCTGGCAGAAGCAGAACCCAACCAAAGTTTTATTTCTTATGATGGTGGTTCTTGGGATGATCTGGATGATAATAACAGCAATATAAATACATGTATCAGGGGATTAACAGAGTATGTACCTGCAAGAATTAATTTTAATGCATCAATGGCTACTGTCTCAAGTTGGACAATAAAAAAGTTTTTTGGCTCTTTAGCTTTTAATATTGAAAATATTGATGGCATTTCAGCTCAAACAGTATTAATTCAGAAAAAATAAAATGGAAGATTTGAACCATTAATAGAAGTACCACTGGTTGAATTTTTAGATGCAAGTTATACATATAGAGATAAATATCTGACTGAGAATACTCTCTATACCTATAGATTAGTAATCAAAAACACATTAGGCACAGTAATCGGAATTTCAGAAGAGAAGACAATATAAACGTGGAGCTATAAATGAAAAAAACAATACTAATTTTAGTACTAATTTTACTTTTTACACTCTTTCAATTTGCAGGTAGTAAGAAAGGTGATAACAAAACACAAAAATTTAATATTCAGATTAATGGGGATTACATACAGTTCTCAGATGATGACTATAAAAATGTTTATTCAGACGCAACATTCTATCCTGAGTTAAAAATTGGATATTTAGTATATAAAAAGATATATGTATGGACATCTTTTGGTATTCTGAGTACTATTGGAAATATAGAGGAATTAGATGTAGAGGCAAAGTCAAATCAAACATATATGAAGTTAGGCTTAGGATATAGAGGTCTTATCAGCAAAAAACTTGGATACAGTATGGATGTAGGAGGATTTCTGGCAAAATATAAAGAAGAGGCATTTGGTGAAACAAACTCGGATTCAGCAATGGGTTTTAGCATTGGCATTAATGTAAACTATAATATTTCAAAACACCTATATTCTGAATTTGGAATAAGTTATATGACCGCAAAAGACAGTATAGCTGATAAGAGTTTTAAGATTGGTGGAATAAATAGTTTTATTGGTATTGGTTTTAGATTCTAAGGAGCACAAACAATGATTAAACATCAAAAATTTATATTTTTTATTATTCTATTTATGTTTATACATTCTAATAGTGAGATATTTGCTAAAAAAAAAGTCAGCTTGGATGCAGAGTATAAGAGATGGCTAAATATAGCACATCATATTATTACACCTGATGAAAAAGAAGTTTTTTTAAAACTAAAAAATAATAGGGATCGCAGATCCTTTATCAACCTTTTCTGGAAGATGAGAGATCCTTCAAAAGGAACTCCTGAAAATGAATATAAGGATGAACATCTCAAACGATATAAATATGCAAATAGATACTATAAGCATGGTTCTCCTCTACCTGGTTGGAAAACGGCAAGAGGTAAAATTCATATAATACTTGGACCTCCTGTAAGCAGAGAAGAGATAACAGAACAAAATGGTCTTTATCCTATTGAGATCTGGGAATATTTTGGAGGAGTGGAAAAGGGACTTCCAACAGCCTTTAGGATGGTTTTTTATAAAAAACATGGGTCAGGTGGTTTCAGGCAGTATATCCCTGCAGTTGATGGTCCATCTGCCCTATTAAGATCAGGTGTTGGTACAATAGACACTAATAATAATTATGAAGTGTATAAAGAGATAAAAGAGCTCAATCCGACAGTAGCAGACATTGCCCTAACTCTTATTCCCGGAGAGCCATTGCATAATTACTCTCCATCTCTTCGTGGACCAATTCTTATGTCAAAGGTTTATAATTATCCAAAGAAAAAAATCAATGCTAATTATGCCAAGAACTTTCTTAATTTTAAGGGTATTGTAAAAACATACTCAACAACAGATTATATTTCTACTAAATCAGATATTTATATTCTTAAAGACCCTATACTTGGATTAAATTTTGTCCATATCGCATTACGCCCTGAAAGGGTATCAGTTGGCTATCTGGAAGATAAGGAAAAATATTATCTTAATTTTAACCTTACAGTTTTATTAAAAAAAGGTAGTGATATCATATTAAAATATGATAAAAATTTCCCCTTATATTATACGAAAAAAGAGTTGGATAGCACAATATCTAATGGGCTGATAATAACAGATCATTTTCCAATAATTTCAGGCAAATATAAATTAACAACAATTCTTCAAAATTCATTAAATAGAGAAATATCTTATAACGAAAAAAACATCATTATTGATGAAAAAAAAAGTAGTACCGTTAGGTACCCCGAATTATATAGGCCTTTGGTCTCTTATAAGATTAATTCAAATTCCAGAATGGTTTACTCTCCTTTTAAAGTTATGAATAAGAACATTAAAATTGACCCCAAACGTATGTTTGGTTTAAAGGATTCTTTAACTACTTTCTTTGGAGTTGAAAGAGGAAAATATGATAAAAATTTTCAAGTGGAACTGGAAATTAAAAGTCTTGACGAAAGGAGAAAATATCAAAAGAAATATCTATTTACTTATCCAAAAGGAAAAAAGATATGGTATTTTACAAAGGAGCTTGAAAAATTAAAATATGGTAATTATATTATAAAAACAAAAGTTTTAGATAAAGATGGGAAAGTACTAAATACATCACAAAATGATTTTCAGGTATCGCCCTTGTCGAATGTTCCGCATCCCCCTCAGGCATTTACAGTATTAAAAAGTGAAAACTCTTTTATTTATTATAAGGTTCTTGCCGAGCAGTATCAGAATAATAAGGATTTAAAAATGACAAATGTTTTTTACGAGAGAGCTTATAAAAAAAACCAATCCTATCCTGCACTTATTAAATCTTATGCGGGCTTTTTAATTAAACAAAAAAGATATGATGAGGCATTAGCCATAATTAATGGTCTTAAAAAGCATGAGAAGGAAAGATTTAGTTATTATGCTTTAAAGGGGAGAATTTTTTATTATCAGAAGAAATATCAAGAGGCTATAGATGTACTACATAAGGCAAATAAGATATTTGATAGTGATACAACAGTATTAAATACTCTTGGTTTTTCTTATGTGAAAACGGGTAATAGAGAAGAGGCTATAAGGGCTTTGTCTGCTTCACTTAAGGTTAATGCTTATCAGAATAATATTAAAGATGTTATGAAAAAATTGAAAAATAATGCAAAGAAAAAGTAATAGTAAAAGTAAAAATATTTTGTTTGAGGTCGCTTCCGGTGACATCCCTTTCGCTAACGCAAAAAATTGTGCTCAATTTTTTACTCCATGTCCTCAGTCGTTCAGACATACTTCACTCCCTGCGGGGCACGCTACAGTGATGACGACCTTGCGCTTAAATTTTATGTGTTTTGAAAAAACAATGGTTGGATTATGATGAAACGGGTAGTTGGCTTCTTTTTGTTTATTTGTTTAATGAGTTCTTTGGGGTTTTCTAAGATTAAGGTATCTAGTTTGGATGAAGAAAGTAAAAATTTTTATAATTATGCTAGGTATTTGTTTACTAAGAATGAGAGAAAGATATTCTTAAGTCTTCCTGATAAAAATTCTAGAAAAGATTTTATAAAAGTATTCTGGGAGATTAGAGATCCTAATCCTAATACAACGGATAATGAGTTTAAATTAGAAATTGAAGAGAGATATGAGTTTGCTAAAAGGTATCTCAAAGAGGGTGTAATACCAGGTTGGAAAACTGACAGGGGCAGGATATATATATTATTAGGAGCTCCTCACTCTAAAGATGAGCGATACTATACTTATGGAGATACAAGAAAACCTGTGAAGTTCTGGTATTATCAGGGTTCAAATATTTTTGTTATATTCATTGATAAAAACGGATTTGGAAGATATGAGATGGATTTACGCAATACATCTTTAAGTCTTATTGATGAATTAGAAAAAAGAAAATATTATATAACGGCAAAAGAAGGCTCTGGATTTGAAACATCAGAGATAAAATTCAAATTTAAATATAATACTAATTCCAGAGAACTTATATACAGTTTAAGTCCTGATAATATTTATTTTGAGCAGTCAAACTCAACAGAGCTATTGGTTCCGAAAATGAAAGCAAAATTTAAAGTTGATATTTTAATTTATGCTAATAATAAAAACATCCGTAAAAAAACAGAAGTTAAAGTAGTTTTAATTGACAAGGCTCAATTATTAAAAAAGGGTGCTAAAATACAGATAAAAATACCGGTTAACTTACCTGTAGGCAAGATATTAATTGACACTATAGTTACTGACTTATCAGGTGAAGCTGTAGGTAGGAAACATTTGAAAATTAAGGTAAATGAGAATGCAAAGAAAAAGTAAAAATGTTTTATTTGAGGTCGCTTCCGGTGACATCCCTTTCGCTAACGCAAAAAATTGTGCTCAATTTTTAAGTTATTCGCTTGTTCATCACAAACTCACCTACGGTTCCCTCCTTCCAGTCAGTCATGAAGATTTTCTTTCGCAAAATCTTTCATGTCCTCAGTCGTTCAGACATACTTCACTCCCTGCGGGGCACGCTACAGTGAT
>JAOZTV010000227.1 GCA_029939015.1 Candidatus Aminicenantota bacterium | reverse complement strand
ATTTGATTCTAATCTTTCAAACTGAAAATTCATTTAGAGATTTCTTGCAAAAGGGCTACGATGTTGGCGTAGCTGTATCTGCTGCCGCAGGTCCTATCGGCAGGGATTTTCAAAAAAAACATGGGGATATCTTTGCTTATTCAAAAGCAAAAGGGTTATTTGCTGGAGTCAGTATTTCTGGAGCAAAACTTACATTTGATTTTGATTGGTGCAAAACTTTTTATAAAGAAGCCTACAATGAAAAAATGATTTTAATCACAAATGAAGTAGAACGTTTGCCCAAAGCTGGCACAACATTCAGACAAACTGTAACAAAGATAATGGAGTAAAATATAGTGATTATTGAAATCGAAAAAGAATTTGAAAATACGATAAAAGAGATTAAATCTGAGATTGAAGCTGCCAATTGCCGTCCTGATATTTTATATGGAGATCTTTATACAGTTATTGCTGTCGAAGGAGATGCTTCCCGTATAGACGCATCTCATATTGAAAATTTCCCTGGAGTAGTCAGAACTTGGAGGATATCTTCACCATATAAAACAATTTCAAGAAAAGTAATTGGGGCAGAACGTCAAAAAATTGAACGCCCTAGAAATTCTGTTGTTATTAAAGGCATGGATGGTTTGGAAAGGATTTTTGATGATAATCACTATATCTTTATTGCAGGACCTTGTACGGTAGAAAGTTATGATCAATTAGCCAGAATTGGTGATGAACTATCCAAATTAGCTGATAAATACTCTATTAGAGATAGAATGATTTTAAGAGGCGGAGCTTTTAAGCCTCGAACCCGTCCTTGGGATTTTAGAGGACTAGGAGTTGAAGCTTTAGATTATTTAGATAAAGTAAGAAACAATACTGGACTACCTTACGTAACAGAAGTTATGGCAGTTGATATGGTGGATGAAATCGCAGGACGTGCAGATATGTTACAACTAGGAACCAGAAATTTTCAAAATTTTAATCTCTTAGAAGCTGTAGGAAAATCTCAAAAACCAGTACTTTATAAAAGAGGGATAGCTGCCCAGCTAGATGAATGGTTAGCTGCAGCTGAATATATTGCCTTACAAGGGAATAAGGATATTATTCTTTGTGAAAGAGGGGTGAAATCGACAGCACACGGAGATTATAATCGCTCTCATATAGATTTTGATGTCGTACAAGCAATCAAAGAAAGAACCATTCTGCCTATTGTTATTGACCCTAGCCACAGTGCAGGAATTGCATCTTTAGTTCCTTATCAATTTTTAGGAGCTTCCGCGTTTCAGGCTAATGGCACCATCGTAGAGGTAATTTCTGATGACTCAGAAAGAAAGCATATTAAGTGTGATGCAAAGCAAGCTGTTAGAATGAGCATTTATGAAAAAATGATTCAAGCTCAACTTGAAATAGAAAAAATCAAAATTGATTTTTCAGAAAGCTAACTTATTATTGCAGGTTAGTAATTTCAATATGAACCTACATAATAACCTAGCAACTGGTCTTCTCCCTATCTCTTGCCCAAGTAATCATCCATATGAGGTTAAACGATTAGTTATATATCTCTGACATAATTATTCAACTTTTTTATATTATTTACTAGGCTGCTTTATTTGAAAGATTATTTATTATTAATTTATTTGAAATATAAATTTCAGGAACCGGTTTGACTTTATTGCGTTCGGTTCCCCACAATTCATATAAAATATCATCAGCTTCAAGATTTAATTTATCAAAATATAAACCATCGTGTGTTTTCATTGTATATTCCCACTGACCTTTATCTTTTCTCAAATAAAATGAAGGATTTAATGGGTTAAATGCTTCTGCTGCATGTTTTTCTTCAAAATAAGCCCCCCCATGATCTACGAAATAAAATTCTCCAGTATTTAAATCTAATCCATAATTTTTTGGAATAATTGAGTATTTCAGTCTTCATCGAACACCCATTTCAGTTTAAATCGAACAGTCATTTCAGTCAAAGTCGAACGCTCATTTCACTTTAAATCGAACAGTTTTCTGAAAAAAGTGAAATAGGTGTTCGATACAAACTGAAATAAAAATATTAGTGAATCAGACGCTGGATAACCTTAAAACCATCCTTTTCATAAAAGGAGGTTTTAATGAAAAAGCAAAAGAGGTTATCCATGCGAAAGATACGAGAAATACTAAGATTGTATTTTGAATGCAATTTAAGTTACAGGGCTATAAATAGAAGTGTTAAAGCTTCTGTAAGTCGCTGTTATGATTATGTTCAAATATTTAAAAGTAAAGGGCTGACCTGGCCTTTACCTGAAGAATATACAGATGAAGTTTTGGAAGAAATATTTAGACCGAAAAAACAATATAAAAAGAAAAAAGCGATTCCTGATTGGTCAGAGATTCATATAGATAACAAAAAGAAAGGAATGACGTTATTCCTTCTCTGGCAAGAGTATAGAGAAACTAATCCAGATGGATATGGTTACACAAATTTTTGTTCTTATTATAAAAAATATGTAAAGACTCAAGAATACAGCTTACGTCAGGTTCATAAAGGAGGAGATAAGCTTTTTGTTGATTATACTGGTCACAAAGTTCCTATACATAATCTTAATTCTACTGATATCAAATATGTAGAAATATTTGTATCTTGTTTAGGAGCAAGTCAATACACATATGCAGAAGCAACCTGGACACAACAGTTAGATGATTGGATTTCAAGTCATATAAATGCGTTTGAGTTTTTTAAAGGAGTTCCTCAATGTGTTGTTCCTGATAATTTAAAATCAGGAGTAACTAAAGCTTGTCGTTATGATCCTGATGTTAATCCAACATATCAAGAATTAGCAAAACATTATGGAACTGCAATTGTACCTACCAGATCTGGAAAACCTAAGGATAAATCAAAAGTTGAATCAAGTGTTTATCTTGTTGAAAGATGGATACTTGCTGCTTTAAGAAATTATAAGTTTTACACTATTACTTCTTTAAACCAGAAAATCAAAGAGTTGCTTTTTAAGCTTAATCGTCGTGATTTCAAGAAAATGTCAGGTAACAGACACCTACTTTATGAAGAAGTTGATTTGCCAGCATTACAGCCGCTTCCAGAAAAAAGATATGAACTCTGTCGCTGGTTAATAAATAAAACTGTTCATGTTGATTACCATGTTGAGATTGAACAGCATTATTATAGCGTGCCATATACTCATGTTGGTAAAAAAATTGATGTGAGATTGACTAGTAAAATGGTTGAGTTTTTTTTCAACGGAAGCAGAATTGCAAGCCATATCAGGAATAGGAAAAAGTGGCATCACTCAACAATCGAAGCTCATCGCCCTAAAAGTCATCAAGAATATTTAAAATGGACTCCTGCCAGAATCCTAAACTGGGCAGAGAAGACAGGTGAAAATTGTAAAAAGTTAGCTGCAAAGGTAATGAAAAGCAGATCGTATCCGGAACAAGGTTTTAGAACAATTTTAGGCATCTTAAGATTATCGAAGACACATTCAGCTGAAGAACTAGAAAAAGCGTGTCAGATAGCTTTAACTTTAAAATCTTATCGTTATTCAACGGTCAAAAACATTTTACAAAATAAAGCTAATATTTTTAATAGAGAAGCAAAAAAACAAAATCCGTTTGTAACAACAAAACATGAAAATATCAGAGGTGAAACATATTATCAATTAAAGGAGGATAAATATGCTTATAGAACAAACATTGACGAAGATGGGGCAACTAAAACTATTTGGAATGATTGAGGCTTTGGAGGAACAGCTTAAATCAACTCAAGACTTAGAGCTTTCATTTGAAGAACGATTTGGAATAATCATTGACCATCATTATCAATGGAAAGAAAATAGATCTCTTCAAAACCGGATAAAAAAAGCAAGACTGAAAATTGATGCCAGTATTGAAGATGTGGATTATCGAGCTCACAGAAAACTGACAAAATCTTCCATTGACCAACTAAGTCTATCCAATTGGCTTTTACATCATCAAAATGTAATTATTACCGGGCCAACTGGTGTCGGTAAGACTTACCTAGCTTGTGCAATAGGACAGAAGGCTTGTCGTAATGGCTTTTCAGTTTTATATTTTTATTTACCAAAATTATTCAGAGAACTTGAACTAAATACAGCTCAAGGAAAAATCTCTAATTTTTTACAGAAATTATTAAAAACAGATTTACTGATTATTGATGACTGGGGCATTGAGCAACTTACTGAATCTCAATATCGAGATTTTTTAGAGATACTGGATGATAGGCATGAAAATGCCTCAATATTAATGACAAGTCAATATCCAATAAAACATTGGCATGACCAGATGGGAAACCCAACTCTTGCTGATGCCATTTTAGACAGAATTGTTCATAATTCACACAAAATTGAAATGAAAGGAGACTCTATGAGAAAAGTTAAAAATAAAAAAATGAATGCTAAAAAAACAAAGAAATCTTGACTATCGTCGAACACTTTTATAATTAAAAATAATCCCAGCGTCGCTTCGCTCCGACCGTTCGACAAAAACTGAAACAGGTGTTCGATTTAACTGAAATACTCAGTTGGAAAAATAATAAGGAATATAACGAAATTACTTATTTAAAATCATTGCAAAAAAGAAATGCTTATCTGTTGAAATTTATTGTAGAAAAAAAAGCTGCTTAAGTATTTATTACTTGACCGTCCACCTCAGATGGTTCGTTATGCTTTCAATGTTTTATGCTACATAATACAAATTACACAGCACTCATTGTTTTCAATTTTTTAATATTTTTATTATTTTTTTTGCTAACCCTTTATTTCTTCCCCAATCAGTTCCCAAGACACTTTCCGATCCGCCTGAAATTAATAGCACATTTGATGTGGAATTATTTATTTCAGTTATTTTGATAAAAATTGGAACGAATCTAGCGCCCTGTGTAAATAAAGATAGCATAGTTGAACCTGATAATTCATTTGAAATAGCAAATACTTCAAATATTTTTTTATTCTTATTGTTTATAGATAAATCTGAATAGGTAATTTCATCCATAAAATTAGATATTTCTTTTTCGAAAAGCTCACAAAGAATTTCAAAAGGCTTATTTATAGGTTCTTCATATTTAAAACTAATGCCCATGTCCAGTTCCTTATTAAGTATAACACTATCATAACCTGCGGCAGTTGACCGTTGCATAAGCAATGTTTTACTCTACCACAGATATTTTTAAATTAATATAAAATCGGGCGGA